>NZ_JBFBAZ010000080.1:0-36221 GCF_040682475.1 Hamadaea sp. NPDC051192 | reverse complement strand
ACGAGCCGGTGATCAGCCGGTTCGCGGCGCGCCCACGTCGCGCAGCTGTACGAGGGGCCTGGCTGTTCGCCTGCCTGCCGGCGGGCTCGGAGACCAGGCAAGGAACTCCGGATTTTGGGCTGGGTTTCCCGGGACGGCTGGTGACACCAGTCGTCTCAGGTCCGTGTTCAGTTGTTGAGCGAGGTTCGCGGGGCGGCTGGTGTCAGTAATCCCGCAACGTCTAAAGCCGATTTTGGGGCCTCTGATTACAGGCGATCATGGAAAAGTTTTTCGCCCTGGCCGTAAATCTGACGCCGGGCAGTGCGGCGGACGTTCAAACGGCAGCGGGAGTGGCAGCGGCCCCGGCAGTAGGGGGCTCTGACGCACTGCTCCCCCTACTGCTACCCCCAGAGCCAGGTATCGGCAGCTCAACACCGGTCTCACACGAATGCTGACAGGTCAGACTTCCCTTTCAGGGAACCCCAAAGACGCCACATCCAGATAAGAAGCCAAGCGACGTGCCATGCTCGGCCGATACGGGCATGGTGAAGCGCCGTCGTGAGACGCGGCGGCATGGTTCGTGGGGGGTGTTGCGTCGAGTGGCGACGGGCTTTGCCGCGGTGATGCCTGAGGCTGGCGTCGTACCGGTGGCCGGGTCGTGTGCCGGAGTCAGCGACGCAATGTCGATTTCGCCGAGTCTGCGCTAATTCGCCGACGGACTGCTCTACGACATAGACGCGGTCACAGCCGGACTGTCCAGCCCCTGGAGCTCTGGGCAGGTCGAAGGCCAGATCACCCGCGTCAAGCTGATCAAACGCCTCGGCTACGGCCGCGCCAACTTCGACCTCCTCCGCAAACGCATTCTGCTTCGGACGTAAGGTCACAAGATCAGCGCCAGAGCCACCGAACGTGCACAGGTCCACGACGATGCGCAACGAATGATCCTGGAGGTTCCAGCGCCCTGCCGTCGATCCCACCCATTGACTTCAGGGGCTATCGCTGTCCGAGCCGGGCCGAAATCGCGACTACTGAGGGTGACCGTCTTGGCGCCCGAGCCAGCGCCCGGGTCGCGGCAGAAGGAGATGTGTAGAGTGACCCCTGTCAGCGATGAGGGGAGGTGAGCCCAGTGAACACCCAATATCATGTCTGGGCGCACTACCCGGCTATTCCTGTCCGCTGACCTCGCGTCGGGGAGCGCCCTCCTAACCGGAGGAATAATGACCTTCTCCCCCTTTCGTATCGAGGTATCCGACGAGGTACTCGACGACCTACGGGCCCGGCTGGCCCGTACCCGATTTACGGACCGCAGCGGCAATCAGCTGTGGCAGGCCGGCACCGACCCCGATTACCTACGGCACCTGGTGTCCTACTGGGTCGATGGGTTCAACTGGCGGGATCGCGAAGCCGAGCTCAACGCACTGCCGCACTACCAGGCCCAGATCGGCGGCCGACGCATGCACTTCCTGCGCGTGCCCGGGGCGCGTCCGGCGGGCGCACCCGCACCGCTACCGCTGATCCTCAGTCACGGCTGGCCCAGCAGCTTCGTGGAGATGCTGCCGCTGGTCGATCGCCTGACCAATCCCGCTCGCCACGGGCGCGACCCCGCGGACGCGTTCGACGTGGTGGTGCCTTCCCTGCCAGGCTTCCTCTACTCGGAGCTGCCGAAAGGCCCGCTCACACGCGCATCGATGGCGCAGACCCTGCACCTGCTGATGACCGACGTCCTCGGCTACCAACGCTACGGGGCCTTCGGCGGGGACATCGGCGGCGTGGTCACCGGTTGGCTGGGCGCTCTGTACCCCGAGCAGGTAGCGGGCATTCATATGATCCACCCACCGTTCCCGGCTAACTTCGACTCCCACCCGCTGTCGCCGGCCGAGCAGGCGTATCTCGACGCCGAAGAGGCGTACGACCAGACCGATGGCGGGTACAGCTCCATCATGCGAACCCGGCCGGACACCATCGCCGCCGCGCTCGTCGACTCCCCCGCCGGACTGGCCGCCTGGCTGATCGACAAGTACCGAGACTGGAGCGACAACCATGGGGACCTGGAGAGCCGGTTCGACAGGGACACCCTGCTCACGACCATCACCCTGTACTGGGCCAGCGGCGCCATCGGCTCCTCGTTCCGCCAGTACTTCGACTTCGCCCACAACGGCCCAAGACCTGACATCACCGTGCCCGCCGCGTTCACCGTGAGCACCGAACCCTCGCAGGCTAACTTTCCCCGCGAGATCACCGAACGCGCCTGCACCAACATCCGGCACTGGAGCGAACCAGGTAGGGGCGGACACTTCATGCCGATGGAAGAACCGGACCTGCTCGCCGGCGAACTGACGCAGTTCTTCACGTCGCTCCGCCCGTACTGATCTGCAAGGGAGCCGGGTCACCTCGGCCCGGCTCCCGCCGCCGATTTCCACATACATCGCTTACTCGCCGCCGCCCCTAGATCTGGGCGTCTCGAGGTCTTCGAGTGTCTGGCCGGCTCGACCGTTACCCGGCTGTGGGCTGACGAAGTCGACCCCGTGACTTGGGCAGCTGAACGCGGCTTGTTTGGGTCTCGGACGCCATGTTGCCTAGGAATGGAGGCCCTCAAAGCGGTGACAGCCCGCAGAACTGTTGCCAGCTGCCTGTTCCTTGATCCGGCCGACTGTCCGGCGGCCCACCAGGAGACTCTGGTGGCCCTTATACGCTTGGCCTCCGACCCGGAGCCTGAGATTCGGCCGTCGGCGTTTGTACAAATTCACTGGGTCCTTGGTCGACAGCCCCGAGCTGCGCGCTGTGCTGACCGAGAAGCTGGCGGACCCGCGACTTGACGTCAGGAGCAGATCGGGACCGTTAGCGCTTGCCAGGATCTGCCTGGACGTCTGTGGCGCCAAGTCGGGAGGCCATCAAGGCTGCGCCGGAGCAGGCTCGCCGGGGTCCTCGACCCGGACGCGACCCGCGACGGATGTCAAAGCTGGCCTTCGCCGTCGCTGCGTACGCCATGTGGCTGCAACAGGGTGAGCTGTCGATATTGTTCCGCCGTGGAGAACGCTGCTGAGTTGGACCGGAGGGCCCGCCAGTACGACGGGTGGATTGCGCCGTGGAACGTGTCGTTGCTGATCGAGCACGGTCACCTAGACGATGTACGCGGAATCGTCGAGGAAGGCGACTGGTACTGCGCGCGAGCCTGGTCGGCGACGCTGGTCGAGCAGGGGCAGCGCGACGCGGCATTGGACGTGCTCCGCCCGTTTACAGAAACAGGTTGGTGGGGCGCGAATCGAGTGGTCGCGGACCTGCTAGAAAGCTGGGACCGGGTCGATGAAGCACTTGCCCAGTGCTGGCCGTTCGCCGAGACCGGGGATCGCCTCGCCGTCGTTCATACCGCCGAGATGTTGGCCCGGCACGACAGAGCCGACGACGGCTACGAGTTGCTGCTACCGCACATCGCGGATTGGTACCCCCTGCGGAGTTTGGTCGACGTCAGCGCCGGCCTCGGCCACGATGAGGAGCTCATCGAGCTGTTGCGCCCCCGCACATGGGAGGTCCCCGGCACGTGGTCGCACGACGCCGCCAACGCCGTTGAGTTGCTAGCGACGGTTCTGGACCGGGCGGGCCGAGTTGATGAGGCGCTGGCCGTTCTGCGTAGCAGCATCGCAACCGGCGCCGGCCTCCACGTGAACACGTTCCAGCAGCTAGCCGACATCCTCCTGCGACACGAGCGGCACAATGAGTTGCGCGAGGTCATCGCCGGACGTGGCGGCAGATTCGCGGTGCCACGGCTGGCCAAGCACATGGCGGAGCGCGGAGCCATCGACGCCGCTGTCGAAACACTGCATGCGGTTCCCGAGGCCCCCGGCTATCGGCCTGACGGTCACGCCGCACGGATCCTGATCGACGCCGGGCGCATCGACGAAGGCATGGCGGCTATGCGCAACGTGCTGGATCCGTCCGATCAGTGCGTCACTCGCGAATGGTGGGGGTTGATGGTCGATCAGGGCCGCGCCGACGAGGCCCTGGCCGTCATCGACGAACTCGCTGACGGCGAGGATCACGGCATGTCGTGGGAACTGTTCTGCGAACGGGTGTGGCTGCTGGACTACGCCGTCCGCAAGGACCAGGCGATCGAGGAGTTGTGGGCCCATCGGGAGGTCGACACCTGGTATGGCTCCAGGATTCTGTCCGACCTATTGATCGATGCTGGGAGGCTGGACGAAGCTGCCGAGGTCCTGGAACCGAGCTTCCGCGAGGGTCACAACACCGACCGTATGGCTCAGTTGATGATCCGCCGCGGATACGTCAGGGAGGCCATCGAGCTACTACGCCGACCGAAACCGCAGACGGCAGGCGACCCGTGGGCCACCCTATGAGCGAGTTGCGGACGGTTGGACAACCGGGGCGAGCGGGCAGGATCTGTGAGGACAACGGTTGTGATGGGGCCTTCCGCGGGCGATGCTGTCGGATGATCCGGATCGCTCTGTGCAGCGTGCTGAAACATCCACCATTCGCTTGCAGGTGGCCGCTGAAGATCAATGACAGTGTAAGTCCCACGCCATCACGACGGCCTATCCGTCGCTGGCCAGAATGGGCGGCGCTCAGACGATTTCGAGGTTGGCCATCATGCCCATGTCCTCGTGTTCGGCGTTGTGGCAGTGGAACAGGTAGCGGCCGTGGTAGCCGTCGAAGCGGGTGATGATCTCCGCGGACTCCCCCGGCCGCAGCGAGAGGGTGTCTTTCAGTCCGGCGTCGTGTGGCAGGGGTTCGCGGCCGCCGCGCGAGAGGACGCGGAACCCGACCAGGTGTAGGTGTATCGGGTGGTGGACGTCGGCGACGAGCCGCCAGATCTCGACGTCGCCGAAGCGCACGGTGACATCGGTGCGGCTCGGATCGAACGGCCGGCCGTCGATCAACCAGCCGTGGCCGCCATTCATCCGACCGGCTCGGAACGCGAAGTCGCGGACCACCGCCGCCGCTGACCGGTCCCAATCCAGCAGATCGTCGGCGAGCTTTTCCGGAATCGGCGTACGCACACCGCGGCGTACGACATGGAACTGCATGACGTCACCGGTACGCCCGGTTCCGAGGCGGTTCGCCAGGCGTACGCGGGAACCGATTTGGACGTCACCGAAGTCGACCAGGACGTCGTACCGTTCGGCGGGAGCGATCGGCAGCCGGTCGTGCCGCAGCGGGGCAGCGAGGAGTCCCTGGTCGGAACCGATCTGGATCAGCGGAAGCCGGCGGCCGTCCTCGCCGACGACCTCGAGCTCGTAGTGCCGGGCGTTGGAACCGTTGAGGATGCGTAGCCGATAGACCCCGGTGTCCACCTCGTGCACCGGCCACGGTGCGCCGTTGACCAGGATCACGTCGCCCAACACCCCGCCCAGGTACGCCTCGGAGACGCCGGGCTGGCTGGTCAGCGTCGGATCGACCGACGGGTACGCCAGTCGCCCGTCGGCGTCGAAGGCGCGGTCGGCGATCATCATCGGCACTTCGTGGTCGCCTCGCGGAAGATCCAGCGCGTCCTCGACGTCGTCGCGGACGAAGTGCAATCCGGCCAGCCCGCGCCAGATCGCCGGGGCGGTGAAGTCCATCCGATGGTCGTGATACCACAGCATCGTCGCGCGCTGGCCGATCGGAAACTCGTACGCCCGCTCCAGGTTCGACACGATCGCGCGGGGGTCCATCATGGTGTGTGCGGTCGTCGCGGCGTGCCCGCTGTGCCCGGTGTGCGCATCGTGAGCAGGCCAGCCGGCGGGGAGCACGAGATCAGTGGGATATCCGTCATGCTCGGCCGGCGTACGCCCACCATGGAGATGCACGGCGGTCGGCACCGGCAGCTCGTTGCGATGCGTCACGATCACGGGCCGGTCGCGCCGCGATTCGATGGTCGGACCGGGGAACGAGTCGCCATACGTCCACATCGGGGTGCGCACGCCGGGAAGTACTTCCAACGTCGTCTGTCGTTGAGTGATCTCGTAGCGGTCGACTCCCCCGGTCGTGCCGACCGGCTTGAGGACGGTCGGCCGCGGCAACGGAGTCTGGAACGCCGGCGGCATCGCGACACCGCTGGTCAGCTGTGCGCCGGTCACCGCCGGTCGCCGGGAGAGCGCGGCCGCCGCGGACATGCCACCGGCCGCGACCAGACCCAGCGCGCCGCCGATGCGCAGCACCCGACGCCGGGACATCCCGCGGTTCTCACGCATCACGTCCCTCCGAAATGGACGTAGGCCATCGCCAGGCGGCGATGAACTGGACGACGATCCCGGCGATCGTGAGCACACCCAACGGAAGGTGCAGCCACAACGCGCCGTCCAGGCCCGCGAGATACTGCACCGTCTCCGCCGCCACCACGCCGAGCGTGGCGAAGAACAGACCGCTGCGGCGCCGCCGGAACCAGACCACCGCCGCCGCGATCAGCTGCAAATAGCCCAGCGAGGTGACGACGTCGGCCCCGGCCGCGTGCCACCGCAAGCCGTCGAAATCCCCGCTCAGATACACGCCTGCGAACACCGGCTGGGCGACGATCGCAAGCACGTGCACGCTGATCACGGCCCGCACGACCCGCTCTGCAAAACTCAACTGGTACGCCGCGGGGCGATCCCTGTTCGGGCGCGTGCGTATGCTCTCCACCGATTCGGTCATGGCTGAAGGTCGACGACGCCCTTGCCGCTGCGCACGTCGAGCGGCACGGAAACCTGGTCGTGCGTGATGAGCCACGTACCGCCGATCTTCTGGAGGCAGTAGGTGACGCGCACCCACATCCCGGGCGTCGCCGCGCCGTTCTTCAGCGTCCCGCTGAGCCGGGCGAAGGCGTGCCCGAAGGCCACCTCGTCGTCGCCCGTGATACTCAGGTCGCGTACTTCGTAGGTCACGTCCTCGAACACGGAGAACACGTTCGCCCAGTTTTTCAGCTTCGCCTCGATGCCCACGTGCTGCAGCGGCGGCTCGACGTCGAACGACACGATGCCGGCCGAGTACGGCTCCCGCAGCGCTTCGAGATTCTTGGCGTGGAGCCCTTCGACGATCTTCTGGATCTGCCCGCGGATCTCGGCTTCGTCTTTCTCGCTCATCGCGATGGTCCTTCCGGTCGTGGCTCAACGCCTACGACGTTATGACTGGCGAGCTATCTTGTCTAAGATCAGTATTGCTATAGCGTTATGCACTCAGGAGCATGATGGACCTGAACTCGCTCAAGCAGTTCCTGGTGGTGGCCCGGTTGGAGCACCTCAGCCGGGCCGCCGACGAACTGCGGATCGCCCAGCCGTCACTGAGCCGGACGATCGCGCGGCTTGAAAGCGAGCTCGGCGCGCCGCTGTTCGACCGCAGCGGCCGCCTTCGGCTCAACGACGCGGGCAAGGTCTTCCAGCAGCACGTCGAACGGGCGCTCGGTGAGCTGGACGCGGGACGGCGTGCGGTCACCGACGCCGCCAGCCACGGCCTGGGCACCGTCAGACTGGCCTCAGAAACCTTCCTCACCCTCACCGGCCCACTGGCCGCGTACAAGCGGGCGCATCCCGCCGCCGAGGTCCAGCTGCACTGGTCGGCGGCCGACGACATGGCCCGCCGCCTGCGCGCCCAAGAGGTCGACCTGTGCCTGGCTTCGCAGCCGATCCACGTCGACGGTCTCGAAGCAGCGCACCTGTTCCGCGAGACGGTCGGGGTCGGCGCGCCACTGGATCACCCACTGGCCGGGCGATCGTCGGTGAGCATCGACGAACTCGCCGACGAGCCCTTCGTCACCGCCCGCAAAGGACACTGGCTCCGGCGGCTGCTCGACCGGCTGTTCGCCGCCCGGGACCTCACCCCGCGGATCGTGTGCGAAAGCGACGAGCACAGCGCCATCGCCGACCTGATCAGCGCCGGCCTGGGCATCGGACTCGTGCCCGACCTCGCCCGCCGCAGCGCCACCCGCGCCCCCGCCGCCTGGATCGACGTCGACGATCCCGACTGCTCCCGCACCGTCACCCTCTACTGGGGCACGGACAGTCGCCTTTCGACGGCGGCTCAACTGATGCGTACCACGATCACCGGCTGGACCTGGCTGCCCGGCCCCGGCTGATCGCCGAGAGCGACCCGACCACGACACGATCTGCGCGAGCACCCGCGACCCGGACGCCACCCAATCTGCTGGATCCATCCTGCTTGCCGAAGACAAGACCCACCTCAGCCTGCTCCCCCGGCTGTGCGCCCACCGAATACTCATCGATATTCGTCCCTGGATCGGCGCTTGACCCGGGCTCCACCGCCCAGGGCCGCGTGCCCCCGTCAGTGCATGACACGCGGCCCGACACGATCAGAACGTCAGGCAGGACGCGCTTGACGATGTCCAGGTGGTCGCGCCGGGCCACCAGGCGCCGGCGATGTTGTCGTTGTAGTGCTTGCAGTACCGCGTCGAATTGTCGCTGCCCCGCACGGCGACCTCGATCGAGAGTCGTCCGGTCGAGGTGTTGGTGTAATTCTGCAGCTTGACGACGCTGGTGGCGGTGCCGCCAAGGCTTACCCAACTGGAGTTGAACGGGCCTCCGACGCTGACCTGCCAGATGTGGTAGACCGGGTGCGCGGAACTGCTGCTGACCACGAAGTAGTGCAGGCGGGAGTCGTAGACGATGTACGAGACGGTGTAGTCGCAGACGTAGCTCATCGCCGGCAGCTCCGGAAGGACGGACTTAGTGGAACAGGTGCTGAGCGCCTGGGCCGGCGTACCCCCGAGAACGGGCAGCGCGATTCCCATGAGCACGACGGCCAAGGCCTTCACGAACAGCCTCTTCACGATGACTCCCTTCGTCGACGCCGAGGCGGCGCCTGCTGTCCACGGTGGTGTCCGGCGCAATGCGGGCCCAATACGTCCGCAATACGCGGGAGCTACCCTCGTCGGGGAGGGCTGTGCATGCGGGTGCGAATCCTGGGTCCGGTGCAGGTGTGGGTGGGTGATAGCCAGGTTCCGATCGCCCGGCCGCGCCAGCGGGCCACCTTGGCGTACCTGTTGATGCACGCGAATCAGGTCGTGCGGACCGAGGCGTTGATCGAGGCGTTGTGGGCCGGAGCCGCCCCGGCGAGTGCCCGTGCCCAGGTGCAAGCCGACGTGTCGATGCTGCGCCGAACCCTGGATTCCGCCGGAGCGCGCGGTTTCGTCCAATCACGACCGGGCGGTTACGTCGCGACGGCCGGACCGGAGGTCTTTGATTACGCGGAATTTCGCCGGCTGGTACGCCAAGCCCGCGACGCCGCCACACCCGATGACACCGCGACGTTCCTGCGCCGGGCGCTGGCCCTGTGGCAGGGCCCGGCCCTCGCGGACGCGGCGGCCGCCTACGTCGCCGCGTCCCGCATGCGGCTGGAGGAGCTGCGGGCGAGCGCCCACGAAGATCTGGCCGAGGCCGAGCTGACCCTCGGACGTCACCATGAGATCGCCGCCGAACTGCCGGCCATCGTCGCGGAGTTCCCCCTGCGGGAGAGCCTTCGGGCGAGCCTGATGCTGGCGTTGTATCGCTGCGGGCGCAGCGCCGAAGCACTGGCGCAGCTGCGCTCGCTACGGGACTTGCTCGCCGAGGAGCACGGGCTCGACCCGGGTACGGACATCGTCCAGCTGGAGCGGCGCATCCTGCGCGGGGATCGCGACCTGGAAGCGGAGCTCGCCGGGACGGCGCCGTTGCCGGCCCAACTGCCGATGGACATTCGCGGCTTCACCGGACGTAAACCGGAGCTGGCGACGCTGGACGGGCTCCTCGCCGACACCGCAACGTCTTCCGCGGTCACGGTCGCCGCCGTGTCCGGGCCGGCCGGCAGCGGCAAGAGCACCTTGGCCGTCCACTGGGCGCACCGGGTCCGTGACCGTTTCCCGGACGGGCAGCTGCACGTCAACCTTCAGGGCTACGATCCTGTCGGGCCAGCCATCAGCGCCCGCGACGCGCTGCGCGGCTTCCTGACGGCCTTAGGGGTGGCGCCTCAGTACATTCCGTCGCAAGTGCCCGAACAGACCGACCTCTATCGCAGCCTTATGTCCGGCCGCCGGATGCTCGTGGTGCTGGACAACGCCGACAGCGCGGACCAGATCCGCCCGCTGCTCCCCGGGTCGCCAGGCTGCTTCGTCCTGGTCACCAGCCGAACCCAGCTGCCCGGGCTCCTCGCGGCACAAGGCGCCCGGGCGGTCGTGCTGGATGTGCTGTCCGCCGACGAATCCCGGGATCTGCTGGCCGGCCGGCTGGGAAGCGACCGGGTCGCCATCGAACCGGCGGCCGTCGCGGAGATCATCCGATGGTGCGCCGGACTGCCGTTGGCCTTGTCCGTGGCAGCCGCCCACGGCAGTTCGCGGCCCCGATGGCGGCTCGCCGCCATCGCCGCCGAACTACGCGAGTCCTACGGTCTGCTCAAGGGGTATCGGGACAATGATCCCGCCGTCGACGTCCGCGCTGTGTTCGCGTCGTCGTATCGAGCGCTGAGCACCCCTGCGGCGGCGATGTTCCGGCTACTGGGCTTGCATCCGGGTCCCGAGATCGGCCAGTCGGCCGCCGCCAGCCTGGCCGGAGTCTCCGTTCAGGCCGCAGCCGAGTCGCTGGCCGAACTGGCCGGCGAATACCTCGTCACCGATGCGGCACCCGGCCGGTACGGAATGCACGACCTGCTGCGCGCGTATGCACGCGAGATAGCCGACAGCACTGAGGACGAACAGCAACGCCGAGCGGCCGTACGCCGAGTGCTCGACCACTACCTGCACAGCGCGCATACGGCCGCCCTCCATCTGCACCCCCACCGCGATCCGCTGACACTCGACGCCGTGCCGGCCGAGGTCGCCGTCGACGAGATAGGCGGCTTCACGCAGGCCAACTCCTGGTTCGATGGCGAATGGCGGACGCTGCTGAGCGCGATCAGCCTCGCCGACGCGACCGGTCAGGATGACTACCCCTGGCGGCTGGCCTGGACTCTGACGAACTACCTGGACCGGCAGGGCCACTGGCACGAGTGGGCCACCGCGGTCACGACCGCGCTCGCCGCCGCGAACCGATCCGTCGACCTGGCGGGGCAGGCCCAAAGCCTGCACGGCCTGGCGTTGGCCCACATCCGGTTCGGCCAGTACGCCGTGGCCCGCTCCCAGCTAACCCAGGCGCTCGACCTGCACCGGAGGCTGGACGACCGGATCGGGCAGGGACACGACTACCTCAACCTCGCCTTGGTCATGCAACGACTCGACCAGCCCGTCCAAGCCCTGGAGTACGCGTACCTCGCGTTGAAACTGTTCACCGAGGCCGGCCACGTGGCAGGCCAGGGCAACGCGCTCAACACGGTGGGCTGGTATCACGCCCAGCTCGGCGCCTATCACGAGGCGATCGCCCACTGCGAACGGGCGCTGGCGCTCCAGCAGCGGATCGACGATCGCCACGAGCAGGCCTTCACCTGGGACAGCATCGGATATGCCCAGCATCATCTGGGGGCGTACCGCGCGGCCGCCGACGCCTATCGGGAGGCCATCGAACTGTGGCGGGTCTTCGGCGACCGCTACTACGAGGCGGAGACGACCACCCGTCTCGGTGACACTCTGTTCGCCGCCGGAGACACCGGCACCGCCCAAGCCGCCTGGCTCAGCGCCCTCGACACGTTGCGGGATCTCGGCCATCCCGACGCCGACGAGGTACGCGCCCGGCTCGGACGCGTGTGGGCGAGCCGGGCGCGGCCCGGATCGGACGACCGCGTACGCGGCTGAGCCGGTTCACTCCGCAGGTGCCGGCTCCGGTCGGCCGCCCCGAGAAGAAACGGACGATGTCGTCGCATCGCCTGGTTCGCCCTTCCACCCATAACCTGATCACCATTGTGGACGGCCCCCACCGTGCGACCTCAGCAGTGACCCCTACGCCTCTCAGGTGTTACACCGGGAAAGCTGAGGGATACCGTCCGGGGAGATCCGGATGGCCATCGATCACGCGTTCATCGATGCTCATCGCATGCCAATGAACCTTGCCACCGGCCGCCGGCCGGCCCTGGCCGCCGCCGCGTACGTCGGCCTGTTCTGTCTCATCGCCGCGATCGCGGTGCTCTGGTCCGTGCTGCGGGGCAGCTCGTGGAGCGAACAGGCAGTGGTGTCGCTGTCGATCGGCCTGCGGCTGTTCAGTATCGGGATCGCGCTGGCATCGGTGCACCGCTGGGGCGACCGGCTGCCGGGGTGGCTGGTGCTCGCCGGGCTCTGGGGCGCCGCCGCCGTCCAGTTGCTGTATCCGCTCGCCGAGACCGTGGTGAAGACGCTGATCCTGACCGGCGTCATGGAGCCGATGAACAAGGGCATCAGCAACATGAGCGCCGACGGCTGGTTCAACTTCGGAGCGATGTGGGTGATCTGGGGCGTACCAGGGGTGCTGTTCCTGCTCGCGGCGCTGGCCTATCGCGTACGCCGGCCGGCGCCGTGGGCGTGGGTGCTGCTCGGCGTCGTGGGCGGCGCAGCTCTGCTGTTCGGGCTGGGCCTGCTGATCGGCTGACCGCCGCGACGTCGCGGGGGCAGGGCCGATACATACGCCTACGGTGAGATCGACCAGATCCCGTGGGGTCAGAAGAGCCCGACGAAGAAGAAGATCGCCGCACGGATGGGCGGCAACGATCGCGACCAGCTGGTCCTGCCAATCTATGACGAGCCCGACCAGCCGCTGAACCAATCCGGGGACTTCCGGACGATCGCCGAGGAACTCGTGAAGGCCTCTGCGGACCGGTACGCCAGCACGAGTCGTGAGTCTCGCGCAGAGGCGGGAGGTTACCTCTGCCGGGGCGACTGCCCGCCACGCCCGCGGGACGCCGCCGCCGCTACGGTGCGCGGTCCCGAACCGGTCCGAGGGGACGTCTCGGACCGGCTCGGCTCGCGTGATCCGGAGCGAGGCTCGGTTCTACGTGTTCGCAATGGTGCCGGATTGGCTGCCGTTCCAGAGGACCTGCGGTCCCTCGACGGTGGTCGGGCGGTTGGTGGAGGCGACCGTGACGCCGGACACGAGGATCGTCCATGAGCCGCTGACGGCGATGTTCTCGAAGAACTGGGTGCCGTCGACCCGCCAGCCGCGCAACGCGCACAACGTGGTTCGCGATGACGTGGCGCGGTAGTTGTGGTTGACCGTGCAGTCGAGCAGCGTCCTTGACTTGGCGTCGCCGCTGTAGATGCTGCCGAGTTCGTAGGCGGTGATGGTGCACCCGGTGAGGTTGATGAGTGCCGTGCCGTTGATCAAGTAACTGCTGCGATAGACCGAGCCGGTGGTCTCGCTCGTCGGTCGCAGGTCCACGAAGGTGCAGTCGGTGAAGGTCGAGGCGTCGGCGGCGAGGGTGGTGCCCGTTGCGGGGTCGATGCTGCCGTAGAAGTTGCACTCGGAGTAATGGAATCGGGGCGCGTTGGTGTCGATCGCCCAGGTTGTGCCGCCCCACAGCCGGCAGTTGTCGAAGGTCATGTCGCCGATGTCGGAGACCGGTGAGAGCTTCGAGGCGGTGACCACGCCCGGGCCGGCGTTGTCGTAGAACTCGCAGTCGGTGAACTGTCCGTCGAAGCAGATGCTGCCGCCCTCGGGTTCCATGTCGACGCCGGCCCCCGGCTTGGACGACAGTGCGAGCCCGTCGTCGACACCGCCGCCGTTGTTGACCGCACGTCCGGTGAAGCGGAACTTGCAGCCGGTGGCGGTCAGTCCACGGCCACCGGTCCACGACAGGCCCTGCCGGCCGTTGTACTCGGTGACCACGTTGGTGAGGGTGTAGTCGGTCGGCGGATCGGTGAGGGTCAGGCCGCCGTATCCCAAAGCGATGCCGTCCAGGCCGTGGAATTTGCTGGTCACCGAGTTGATCGTGACGTTGCGGCATTTCAGCAGCCGAATGCCGGTCGCCTTCACCTGCCGTCCGGTGTCGCCCCAGCTGCCACCAAGCTTCAGCGCGACCGATCGGCCGTTGAGGACCAGCGATGAGATCGTGATGTTGCTGCCGCCGATCACCTGGATCATGCGGCCGGCCTCGACCCCGTACCGGCTGCGCGGGCTGGTGCCCACCTCGTCGACGGGGTTTCCCGGGGTCTGTCCGGCGTCGTAGTTCGTCGCGGGCACGTATCCGCCGTACAGGAGGCCGTCGGCGAGTTTGATCGTCGCGCCGTGTCCGTTGATCTGCAGGTATTGCAGCCCGACCCGGGAGCCGATGTGGAAGATCGGCAGCGCGACTCGCCAGGCGTCGAGATAGCCGGAGGAACCGAAGTTCTCGTCCAGGTCGGCATGAAGGTCGGCGGGGGCGATGTACGCGCTCTGAGCGTTGACCCATGCATCGATCTGATCGGCCGGAAGTTGCTTTCCGACCAGGTAGGTCCCGACCGGGATGTTCAGCGTCGCGCCACGCTCGCTGGTCGCCGAGATCGCCCAAGCGGCCCGCTGAAACGCCGCGGTGTCGTCGGCGACGCCGTCGCCGACCGCGCCGAAGTCCGCCTGGATGTCGAACACGGGATAGGCCTCCGCGGAGGCGCGCTGAGCCGTCAACGCCACGGCCAGGGGGGCGAACGCCGCAGCGCCGAGCAGCGTACGCCGGGACATCGGCTTGGAAGTCATGGACATCGAAATCCCCTCTCGTTCTCGGAGCGCTCACTCCGAGGAGGCTGGATTGAATCTGGCCGATTATGCGCTTAATCACAAAGCTGGCGCAAGCGGAGTCGACATCAGATCCGCGCGGCAGGGAACGGTGACGATGGCGCTCCGGCAGTGGACTTACCGCAGGGGGTACCTTGACCCGGTGGTGAGTAACCAGGGTCGCCGACCGCGTCAGATCGACGTGGCCCGGGCGGCGAACGTGTCGACGGCGATCGTCTCGGCGGTGATCAGCAGCGCCAGCACGGGGACGATCCGGGTGAGCGAGGAGACTCGCCGCCGGGTGCTCAAGGCCGTCAAGGACCTGGGATACGTTCCGAATGTCGCCGCGCGGAGTCTGGCCGGTGGGCGCAGCCACCTGATCGGCGCTTTCACGTATCAGCGGCTCTTCCCCAGAGAGAGCCAAGACTTCTACTTCGAGTTCCTCGTCGGCATCGAGGAGGCCGCCGAGGAGGCCGGCTACAACCTGCTGTTGTTCACCGGGGCACGAGACGACTCCGGCAATCGCACGGTCTACCGCAACGGGTCCAACATGCTGCAACTCGCTGATGGATCGATCATGGTCGGCGGGATGGTCGACCCGAAGGAACTCGCTCGGTTGCACGCGGAGCGGTATCCGTTCGTCATGGTCGGACGGCGAGATGCCATCCCTACCGGCGTCTGCTGGGTTGCCGCCGACTACCGGTCCGGAACCACCGAGGTGGTCCGCAGTCTGGCCGACCTCGGCCATCGCAAGATCGCGCTGGTTCGGGGCACCCTGACGCACGAGACCGTCGACGACCGGCGGGCCGGTTTCGCCGAGGCCGGAACCGAACTGGGCTGGCCCGGCGACAGCCTTCAGGTGCTGACCTATGACACCGCCGGCGGAGCGGACGCGGCTCGACCTCGCGCGCTGCTGGCACTGGCGCGGCGCCGGAAGATCACCGCCCTCGTGTTCGAGTCGAACTACCTCGCCGACCAGGTCCGCGCGGCAGCGACGACTGCCGGCGTGGACATCCCCGGACAGGTGAGCGTAATCGCGCTCGGCGACTGGTCCGAGCAGATGCCGGACCAGCAGATCGCACCCGGCCTGGCCCAGCTGGTCTCCCCGTCGCGCCAGATCGGCCGGGAAGCGGTCGGCATCTTGATCCGCCTGCTCAGCAGCCAGACCACCAGGACCGAACATGTGATGGTGCCGTGCACGATCACGGCCGGCAGCACGATCGCTCCCCCGTCGTCCCCTTGACGGGCCCCGGCCGGGCTCCTACGCTCCTCGTGATTATGCGCTTAATTGCGCGAGCTCGATCTCGAGGAGAGTCGAACTATGCCGCAGCAATTCAGCAGACGAACGGTTCTAGCCGGCGGCGCCGGAGTCTTCGGCCTGGCAGCCGCGGCCCTGAAAACCGGTGTCGCCGACGCAGCGTCGGTCCAGCGCCCGGGGCCGACCATGATCAGCGATGGACGGGCGCGCGCATCGCTGGTGCTGCCAGCCGAGCCGCAGCCGGACGAACGGCAGGCAGCCGACGAGTTGGTCAACCACCTGAGGGACATCTCCGGCGTGGAGCTCTACGCCGGCGCTGCCGCGATACCGGGTCTGCTTCCGGTCTACCTCGGCACCGCCTGCCCGGACCTGCCGCTCGACGACGTCGACGACCCCGACGGCACCGGGCACTCGTTCCGGATCCAGGTGACCCACCACCGGATACAGCTGGCCGGCGTCGGTTCGGCCGGTACGCTTTTCGCAGCGTACGAGCTGCTCGAGCAACTCGGGGTGCGATGGCTCATGCCTGGGCCGCACGGCACGGTTCTGCCCCGCCAGAGCATGGTGATCGCGGCCGATCAGGACCTGATCAGCGTGCCCACGTTCGGCAGCCGCCAATTGCACTTCGTCGACAACTACCTCGGCACGATGCCACCGGGCGTCGATCGCAACGAAGGCGCGGATTGGTCGCGTCGGCGTCGGCTCCGCGGCGAGTCTTGGGACGCTCACGGCATCGACCTGCAACCGCCGGCTTCGAAGACGTCGGAACCGGAGCTCTACATCCAGGAGAACGGCTCGCGCACCAATCAACTCGACGTGACGAATCCAGAGGTCTTGCGGCGGGCCATCGCGTACGCGCGCAGCGAGCTCGCCCGCGACCCGGATTTGAAGGTGCTGCGGATGGGCCCGGCGGACGGGCACGGATTCGGCGTCACCGAGTGGGACGCGGATCAGTGGGACACCTTGGCCGGACTGCCCAGCGTGACCGACCGGTACATCCGGTTCTTCAACCTCGTGCTGGACGACCTGCAGCGGGACTACCCAGACGTCGGCATCGCCTTCTTCTGCTACGACAACTACATGCTGCCGCCAGTGCGGGTCGTGCCGAACCGCAAGATCATTCCGGCGTTGGCGCCGATCAACGTCGACCGGCTGCATACCGCGGCCGAGCCGAGCGGCCAGGAACGGCGCTACTATCTGCGACTGGCAGACCGATGGCGAGCGATGGTCGACGGCTGGTCCTACCGGGGCTATCTGTTCAACCTCGCCGATCCGGGACTGCCGTTCGTGCCGATCGCGCCGGCCCGCGACGAGATACCACTCTACGTTCGCCACAAGTCGCGATACGGCTGCCGGATGGAAGTCTCGGCAAGCTGGGGCTACGACGCTCCAGCCTTCTACCTCGCCACCAAGCTAATGTGGGACGCGACAGCCGATCCCACGGCCGTCATCACGGAATTCTGCGCCGCCGCATACGGGCCGGCGGCCGCACCGATGGCCGACTACTTCGACAAGATCGCCGAAACGGTGTCGCGGGCGCCGATCATGACGGGCCGATGGCTGGCACACGTGCGGATCTTCACAGCGGCCGACTTCGAGGCCCTCGACCGGCTCCTCTCCGACGCCGAGCGCCTGGCCCGAGAGACCGGCGATCCCGGCGTCGTCGATCGAGTCGCGGTGGCTCGGATCGCCTTCCAGTTCGGATGGTCGATCTGGGACGCGCTGCATTCCTGGCACGAAGGGTCCTTCGCCCGAGCCGCAGCCAGCCTGACCCGAGCGGAGAACGACTTCTCCACGGCGGTCTCCCACCAGCCGGTCGCGCTCTACCCGCAACGGCGCAACTTCCTCAACTTGATCGCACCTCCGATCCGAGCAGCCGCCGAACGAACCGTCGGCGACAACGAGATCGTCTGGTCGCTGCCGGACGAGCTGCCCGCGATATTGGACGACACCGACGACGGGCTCGCCGACGAGCTGTACGCGACCGGCGTACCCGACGCCGGCTGGCGGCCGCTGGCGACGAGGTCGCGATCCGCCGCCGATCAAGGATTGAGCTACTTTCGGGGCGCCTATTGGTATCGCACCCCGCTACCGATCGCGCCCGCCTGGGCGGAGCGCCGGTTGTCGCTATGGCTGGGGTCAGTGGACGAGTCGGTTCGCGCCTGGGTCAACGGCAACGAGCTACCGCTGATCGCCGGATCCCGGTCCTTCCAGCCCTGGGAATTCGATCTCCGTGGATTGTTGCGCTTCGACGGCACCGATCGGCTGGTTCTGCGCGTGGTCAATCGCAACCTCAACGAACTCGGCACGGGCGGCCTGGTCGGCCCCGCCTTCGTCTGGGCCGGCGCAACGGACACCCCGCTGTCCGCCGTGCCGCCGGTCGTCCGCCGGCCCGGCGGCCGTGACCTCGATCAGGTGGAACCGGCAGTGATCATCAGTACCGGCGGCTGGCACCGGCAGCTCCCGGCGGTGTGGCTAGCCAAGATCGATCCAGTCGGCGACTGCGCCGAGCTCGGGCTGTGGGAACGCCAGATCCCCACCGCGAACCAGTGGCTGGAGCTCGCCACGGACCGATCGATCGCCGAGCAGGGCTTGGCGTACTATTCCGGCGGCCTGGTCTACCGGTTCGACGGCCAACTGCCCAGCCAAGCGAGATCCGGCCGGCTGTTGGTGCCCAGCCGGGCTCGGCTGGTGTCGGCATGGCTCGACGACAAACCGCTACGAGCCATCGGCTGGAGCGACGACGTGCACTCCTACGCCCTGCCGTCCTTTCCGAACCGCTCCGTGACTTTGGTGATCGCCACTCGGGACTCCCCCGGAGCGGGCCGCGGCGGCCTGCACGGCCGGGTGACCATTACCGACCCCAGCTGACGATTCGCCACGGCCGAGGCCGCCGTGCCACGGCCGGGGAGATCCACGCACGGTGGCAGGTTCGCAGACCTCGTCCCACCGACGTTGCAGAGCGGCGGGTCGGCGTAGTGGGGGTCGGGGCTCAGGTCTGCTCCGGCCGCCACGCAGGACGGATTGCTGCACCTGATCGGGCGTCGCCTTGATAGCGTGCCGGACGAGGCACTTTTCTGGACGATCCTTACTGGGGATGTGTTGATGATGCGGGCGATCAGGCTCCACCCACCTGGCGGGATCGAAGGGCTCCGGCTGGACGAGGTCGCGCCGCCCCAGCCACGTCCAGGACAGGTACTGGTGCGGGTCCATGCTGCGGCGATCACCCGAGGCGAGTTGGATTGGCCGTCCGACCGGCTCCCCGCGATCCCTTCCTATGAGCTGTCCGGCGTCGTCGTCGAGGACGGCGACTGGGTTCTCGGCCGGTGAGGAGGTGTTCGCACTCACGCCGTTCGACCGCGACGGGGTGGCGGCTGAATACGCGCTCGTCCCGGTGGAGATGCTCGCGCGCAAGCCGGGCTCGCTGAGCCACGTCCAGGCGGCGGCGCTGCCCATGCCCGGCCTCAGCGCCTGGCAGGCACTGATCGTCCATGGCCGGCTGACGGCCGGTGAACATGTCGCTGTCACGGGCTCACACGGTGGTGTCGGGCACGTGGCTGTGCAACTGGCCCGTAGCCGGGGCGCGGTACTGGTGTCGGAGGGTGAGCCGTGCGACCTGCTGTTCGACACCGTGGGAGGTCAGTCACTCGCGCGTTCTGCTAACCAGGCAGGCCGGATCGTGACAATCGCCGCCGAGGCGCCCGGCGCTCAGTACTTCATCGTCGAACCCAACCATGAGCACCTGGCCGAGGTGACCCGGCTCGCGGACACCGGCGACCTGTCGCCCGAAATCGATTCGGTCTTCCTGCTTGCCCAAGCCCGGGATGCATTCATACGCAGCGAAGCCCGCGGCAAACACGGCAAAGTCGTCCTTGCTGTAGTCGAATAGCCGCGACGATTTACCCGTGCACCTAGGGGTGGTTTCGGTGGGCCTCGCCACCGGTTGTCGGCGACCTCATGCAACTGCCCGCACCGGGTTCCATCCACGCATCCCGGTAGCGGCGTCAGATATCGCCATGACCCGCAACAATCTTCGCCGGCTACTGGTCAGCGTTCGCCTCGCCGTCGGCCGGCAGCCACTGAACATAGCCACTCGGGCCCCATTGCATAGGCTGCCGACAATCGATATGAGCCGCGGGCGATCATGCGAGCGCTAATCGCGGATCCGGGTGAGAGCAGTCGCTGAGTCACGGATCACCAGTTCGGGTTCGGGGTCGGTGATGACACCGCTCGCGCTTGGCCGCCCCGCGATCAGGTCGTAAAGCGCCTCGACGCCGGACCGGCCGAGTTGGTACATGGGCATCTGGACTGCGGTGACGGCCGGGCGCAGGTGTTGCATCAGGTCGACGTCGTGGATGCCGACCACCGACAGCTGGTCGGGGATGGCGATGCCGAGGTCGCGTGCGGCGGCCAGGACCCCGACCGTGCTCATGATGTTGTTGACGACGATGGCGGTCGGTGCGGTCGCCGCCTGCATCGCCTGCCGGAGCCCGTCGGCGCCGGCCTGCTCACCGAACCCGGTGGCCAGGTGCGGAGCCGGTGTCAGTCCGGCGGAGTCCATCGCCTGCTGGTAGCCCAGGTAACGCTGCTGGGAGATGTATCCCGAACCCCCGACGAAGACGATGTGTCGGTGGTGGAGGTTGACCAGGAACCGGGTAGCGATCTCGCCTGCGCGGCGATCGTCTATGTCGATCCAGGGATGGTCCGGTGCGTGTTCCAGGATCAGGATCGGCTTGGGGTGAGAGCGGAGTTCGGCCATCACGTCGTCGTCCAGCAGCCCTTCGCCGCGGATCAGGATGCCGTCGACCGTGCCCTGGCTCAGCAGCCGGGTCAGGAACTGATTGCCGGAGCGCATCGTCTCGGCATCGCCTAGCAGGACCGTCGCGCCGTGCTCTGCCGCCGCCTCGTAAACCCCCTGCCGCAGCGGTCTGTAGACCGGGTTGTCGATCTTGTTCAAGATCATCGCGATCATGCCGGTCTGGTTGAGCCGAAGCGAGCGCGCCGCATGGTTCGGCTGGTAACCCAGTTGCTGCATCGCCCGCAGCACCCGAGTGCGGGTGGATTCCTTCATCCGGGTGTGACTCGTGCCGTTGACCACCGCCGACACCACCGCGAGCGACACCCCAGCCGCCCGTGCGACGTCACGTTGCGTCGTCATGTAGCAACCCTCCTGAGATCTTGACGTAACGTCTCACCAAGCTTAGCTTGAATTAACGTAACGTCACGAAGGAGCATACATGACATCGACTCGTCGAACCGTCCTCCTGCGGTCCTCCTGGGCGACGGTGAACATCGGCGACGTGGCTCACTCCCCTGGCGTCGTGCGGGCGTTTCAGCGGTTCGCCCCCGAGGTCGAGGTCATCCTCTGGCCGGTGCGGCTGGACGAGCGCGAACGATCCATGCTGCGGCACGCGTTGCCCGATCTGCGCGTCGTCGACGGCACGCTCGGTGCCGACGGGCCGAGCACCCCGGAGTTGGCCGCCGCCATCGACGGTGCGGACGTCCTGATACACGGATCGGGTGCCGACGCCTTCCAGATCACCGAGATCGATTGGTGGCGCAAGCACGTGGGCCGCCCGTACGGCTACTTCGGGATCACCGTGGATCCGCTGTGCCCGCCGACCATCGCGACGCTGCCAGAGCTGGCACGGATGGTCGACACGCTCCCACCGTCCTATCTTGAGGACGACGTCAAGGACCGTTTCGACAGCGCCGACTTCGTGTACTGCCGCGAAACGATGACCCTGGCCACTCTGCGCAGCCAGAAGATAACCGGGCCGGACCTCGCCTTCGGGCCGGATGGCACGTTCGCGTTCGACCACACCGACGCCGTCGCGGCCGCCCGCCTGCTGGAGGGTTTCGGCCTGCAGCCCGGTCGGTTCGCCTGCTTCGTCCCGCGGCTGCGCTTCGCCCCCTACGCGAAGATCTACGGCACGGAACCGACCCGCGAGCAGATGCGGCGCGACGCGGTCAACCGGGCGACGGTGACGCGCGACCTGGCGGTGCTGGCCGCTTCGATCGAGACCTGGGTACGCGTCAGCGGCCTGCCGGCCGTCGTGGTGCCCGAGATGAGCTACGCCGTCGAGCTCGCGCACGAGCACCTTCCCAGCCTGCTCAGTCCACAGACGCTCGAGCAGGTCCGACTCCTGGATCGGTACTGGCCGCTGGAGGAGGCCACCGGGGTCTACGCCGTCTCGTCGCTGGTGGTCAGCATGGAGTGCCATTCGCCGATCCTGGCCGCACGGCACGCGATCCCGACGATCTACCTTCGGCAGCCGACCGAGACCACGAAGTCTCAGATGTTCGCCGACCTCGGCGCGCCAGACCTGGTGATCGAGCTCGACCATCGCGCCGCGGCGACGGTCGTCGCGGCGGTCACCGACATCGCCACCGACCCGGCGCCCGCGGTCGCCCGGAGCAGGAGGGTCGCGGCCAATGCCGACGACCGGCTGCGGGCGGCGGTGCAAGCCTGTGTCGCGGGCCAGCCCATCGGCCTGCCTGCACCGGTGGGGACCGGCGATGCATAGCGTGCGCAACCGCTGGCGGCGCGACCGGGTCCTGCTTCTGCTCGCGGTTCCCGGGGTCACGGCGCTGCTGCTGTTCCACTATCTGCCACTTGGCGGGAACATCATCGCGTTCCAGGACTTCCAGCCGTTCCTGGGAATCTGGCACAGCCCGTACGTCGGACTGGACAACTTCGAGCCGGTGCTCAGCGGCGACCCGGTGTTCCTCAACGCACTCGTCAACACGCTGATCATCACGCTGATCCAGGTCGTCTTCGTGTTCCCGCTGCCGATCTGCCTCGCGTTGGTCCTGAACGCGACCATCAGCGAACGGCTCAAACGCCTCACCCAGTCGATCCTCTACATGCCGCATTTCCTGTCCTGGGTCATCGTGGTCGCCCTGTTCCAGCAGATGTTCGGCAACGGCGGGATGCTCAACGCCTGGCTGCGCTCGGCCGACCTGTCCACGTTCCACATCGTCGGCGTACCCGAGTTGTTCAAGCTCATGATCACATCACAGGTGATCTGGAAGGACACCGGCTGGTCGACGATCCTCTTCCTCGCCGCACTGTCCAGGGTGGATCCGACGCTGATGGAGGCCGCGGTGGTGGACGGCGCTTCGGCGGCTCGCCGCTTGTGGCACGTGACCCTGCCGTACATCCGCCCGGTGATCGTCTTGCTGCTGATTCTGCGGCTCGGTGACTCGCTGTCCGTCGGGTTCGAGCAGATCATCCTGCAGCAGGCACAGGTCGGCGCCGGTGCCAGCGAAGTACTCGACACATACGTCTACAACCACGGGATCGTCGGTGGCGACTGGGGCACCGCGGCGGCGGTGGGGCTGATCAAAGGCATTGTCGGTGTCGCGCTCGTGCTCGGCGCGAACCGGTTTGCCCACGCGCTGGGCGAGCAGGGGGTGTACGCCAAGTGACGAGCCGACTTGCGCCGACTGCGGTGTCCGTGGCGCTCCCCGCCGCAGGCGCGGGGCCGCGGCGGCCACGCTCGCGCCGCAGCCAGCGTCCGGTCTGGATGGGCGAGCCCAGCAAGCTGGGGCTCGGTGCGCGGGGACTCGTGCTCGGCCTGAGCTGCCTGGCGGTTCTGGTGCCGTTCTGGGCGGTGATCATGACCAGTATCGCCTCCCCGAAGGAGATCAACAGGGCGGGCGGCTTCGTACTGTGGACGGCCGAACCGACGCTGGACTCCTACCGAGCCGTCCTGTCCGGCGGAATCGTCACCCGTGCGCTGCTGGTGAGCGCCGGCATCACCGTGGTTGGCACGGCGCTCAGCCTCGTCGCCACGATCACGCTGGCGTACGCGCTGTCGCGGCCAGGTTCGTTGCTGCATAAGCCGATCCTGCTGATGACCGTGTTCACCCTGCTGTTCAACCCGGGCATCATCCCGATGTACCTGACGGTCAAACAGCTTGGCCTGCTGGACAACTACCTGGCACTGATCCTGCCGGTGCTGGTGAACGCGTTCAACGTCATCGTCATGCGCGCGTTCTTCCTGGAAATCCCGGGCGAGATCCTGGAAAGCGCCCATATGGACGGTGCCGGCGAGGTGCGCATCCTGTTGCGGATCGTGCTGCCGCTGTCGAAGGCGGTGGTCTCCGTGATCGGGCTGTTCTACGCGGTGGCGTACTGGAACGCCTTCTTCTCCGCGATGTTGTACCTCCAGTCGTCGGAGAAGTGGCCGCTGCAGCTGGTGCTGCGCACCTACGTCGTCAACAACACCCCGATCGGGTCCGACCAGCTCAGCTCCAACCTGGAGAACCTGCCACCGCAGATCTCCGTCCAGATGGCGATTCTCGTCATCTCCGTCTTGCCCATCCTGCTCATCTACCCGTTCATCCAGAAGCACTTCGCCAAGGGACTCATGGTCGGCGCCGTCAAGGGCTGACCGGTCGTCCACACAATGTGGAAGGGAGACGTCATGGCATCCACCTTCAGTCGCCGCCACGTCCTGGCACTCGGCGCGGCAGCGGGGTTAGGCCCGCTGCTCGGGGCATGCGGCGACGGCGGATCGAGCCCGTCGGGCAGCTCGACCGGGTCGGTCAAGCTGCCCATCTACAAGCCCGTCACCGCGGCCACGCCCGACCTGGCCGCCGAGCCGGCCGGGGTGTCGCCGGGATACTTCACATACCCGACCGCCCCCAGCGCCGCATCACAACCGGTGCACGGCGAAGCCGTCACGGCACTGACGTACACCTACGACCCGATCGCCCCCGCGCTCGGCTCGAACCCCTACTGGCAGAACCTCAACGACAAACTCGGCACCGAACTGAAGATCACGTACGTCGCCTCGGCGGACTACAAGAGCAAGGTCGCCACGACCATCGCCGGTGGCGATCTGCCCAACATGGTGGCTATCCAGGGCGTTGTCCAGCAGATGCCGGCCATGCTGAGGACGACATTCACCGACCTCACCGAATACCTGTCCGGGGACGCGATCCTCGCCTACCCGAACCTCGCCGCCCTGCCCACCGATGCCTGGCGCGGCACCGTCTACGACCAGCGGATCTGGGGCATCCCCGTGCCGCGGGCACGGATCGGCACCGTGCTGTACACCCGGGCCGACCTGCTGACCAAGGCAGGGCTCAACCTCCAACCCAAGTCGTGGGACGAGTTCAAGCAGATGGCGGCGGCGCTGACCGACCAACGGGCCGGTCGCTGGGCGTTCGGGCAGATCCCGTTCAACACAATCCTTGAGATGAACGGGATCACCGGCAACTGGCCCGGCGGCACCGGTGCCTGGCAGGCCAAGGGTGGCGTCTTCACCCACTCCGGGACGACACCGCAGTTCACGCAGGCCCTCGAGGACACCGTCGAACTGGTGAAGTCGGGGGTGATACATCCCGACCACGCCGGCTCTCCCAACACCAAGCGCAACGCGTGGATGCTGGCCGGCACGACCTCGTTCACCATCGGCGGGTACGCCGGGTGGGGCAAGTTCTACGGCCAGGCGAAAGACGTGCCCGGCTTCCGCCTGACCGGCATGGTCTCGCCCACCCGGGACGGCAGGGGTGCGCAGGTACGCACGCCCGGTCCGACCCTGTCCAGCTTCACCGCCATCGCCAAAACCAAGGACGCCGAACGGATCAAGCAGATCCTCAAGGTCCTCAACTGGTTGTGCTCGCCCTTCGGCAGCGACGAGTACCTGGCGCTCCGGTTCGGCGTGGAGGGCCAGACGTTCAACCGAAACGGCTCCGACCCGACTCTCACCGAGGGCGGGCGCAGCCAGACCTTCCTGCCGGTGCGCTACCTCGCCGAGGCATCGCCCGTCATCTACGAACCGGGCAACCGCCAGGCCGTGCAGGACCAGCACGACCACCAGGTCGCCGGCGTCCCCCTTGCCGTCGCAGACCCGACCCTCGGGCTGTACTCGGAGACCGCCGCCAGCAAGGCGGCCAGCGAGCAGCAGGAACTGGACTCGGTGCTGTTGGAGATCCAGCTGGGCAACAAGCCCGTCTCGGCCTGGCAGCCGGCCATCACGAAGTTCATGGACCGGGCGGGCAACAAGATCAAGGCCGAGTACGAGGAGCAGGCAGGTCGCTGAAGCGCTGGACTCAGCTAACACTCTCACGGGGTTAGGGAGAAGACAGTAGTGAGACGGAGCAATCTTCGTTGGTACACGCGTCCCCGGGTCCGTGCGGCGGTCGTGCTGGCTCTGGTGGCGGCGGTTCTGTCGCCGGGCAGCGCCGCCGTCGCCGACACGTCGGATCTCGGCGAACTACTCGACCTGACGCGCCCAGGGCTCAGCGCGGTGGCGGCCAAGCTAGCCGCCGGCGATGAAGCGGGCGCCGCGAGCGAGCTCAAGTCGTATTACGCGGGCCGCACCGACGTCCAATACCCGGCTCCGGCCGAGGGACTGGGCGGCGGCGACTCAGGCCCCGACGAGCTCGCGGCGGGGATCTTCCGATTCGGCACCGAGACCCGCACCTTCTACAACAGCGCCGAGCAGCGCATCGACGTCGACTGGTACGACACCTGGGGTGGCACACAAACCACCCCAGGCGGCGCGCAGACGTTGATGAGCGACTTCACGTTCATGCCCAAATTGACATTCGCATACGTGTCCGAGAGCGACCCGGCAAAGCGAGCGGCGTACGCCGCGGCGTGGATGGACATCTCGCTCGACTTCTTCGCCGACGTTCAGAACTGGCCGCAAGGCCGCAACCTGTCGGCAGCCAAGCGGCTCGCCCAGCTGGTCAGCGCGTTCTCCGTGTTCCGCACCGATCCTGGCATCGACGCGAGCGACCTCGTGACGTACCTGTCCGGCGTGCACGCCACGACGGACTTCCTCGCCGGCGTGATGCAGACGCACATCGGAAACAACTGGTACATGTCGATGGCCCGGTCCGTCCACGCGGCAGCCGTGTTTCTGCCGGAGTTCTCGGCCTCGCCCGGCTGGGAGTGGTTCGCGGTCCGCTCGGCCGAGCGGTTCCTGCGCGCGTACCTGAAGGGCGACGGTGTGTACCGCGAGCCGGCGTTCAACTATCAGGCATATGTGGCAGATCTGCTCAACGCCATCATTGCGGTCGCGGCTGCCAACGGGCGAACCGTTCCCGATTATCTCGTCCAGGCGGCAGACTGGATCGCGGACTCGCTGTTCGCGACCCGTCAGCCGAATCTTGAACCCGCGGCGATCGGCGACACGCCGAACGACTACGCGGGCACGTCGGCCATCCGCAGAAGCGGTCAACGCAACTCCTGGCCCGATTTCACCTGGGTCGCCTCCGGCCGAACGGAGGGGACCGCCCCGACGCTGCCGTCCACAGTGTTTCCGATCAGCTTCGCGGTTCAGCGTTCCGGTTGGGACGCCGATGCCCGGTACATGCTGATCAACAATCAGAATTCCAGTTACACCGCCTCGCATCGGCATCCAGACGACCTCAGCCTGGTGATGGCGGCGTATGGGCGTCCGCTGATCGTCGACTCCGGGGTAGGTGACTACAGCGATACTCCGACGAACAACTGGATGCGCCAAACGACCGAGGCGCATAACACCATCGAGGTCGACGGACTCCCGCAGACCGCTGACGTCGCCCGCACAACGTCGCTGTGGCGCTCGAACGCGGGCCTCGACATCTACCGCGGTGCGACGATGGGCTACCAGCCGATCGCGCACGATCGCGCCGTCTACTTCGTCAAGCCCGGCTTCTGGATCGTCTCCGACGACCTCACCGGTGCCACCGCCGCGCACAACTACCGGCAGCTCTGGCACTTCCCTGGTGATCCGGTGACCGTCAACCCGAATACGAAGGTCGCCACGGTCGGGTTCGACACCGTGCCCGGAGCCACACCCGGTGCCGGCGTGCAGCTCGTCCCGGTGGCTCCGGCCGGCGCCGCGGTAACCCCCAGAGTCCACGGGGACGGCGCCGTGCGGGTCGGCGAGAATGTACTCACCAACGTCGACTTCCTGTCGTACGACTGGCCCGCCACCGGGCCGACGGGACTGGACACGGTCGTGGTTCCAGGCGCGGCCGGCGCGGCGCCTTCGGTGACGGCGAAGCGCATCGTCTTGCCTGGGGTGAGCCACTCCGTGGCGACCGCGATGGAGATCGGCCTGCCGGACGGGACCGGGCGCTTCTACCTTTCGCGCGAGGCGACTCCCTCGTCGAGGGCGTTCGGGGTCGCCACGACCAACGCCGAGACCGCGTACCTCGAGCGTGCTTCGGGTGGCGCGCTTACCCGGTACGCGCTGACCAGAGGGTCGTCGCTGATCGATCAAAATAAGACCGTCATCAGCGCATCCACGATGGTATCCGATGTCAGTGTGGACCTGCGAGGCGCGACCGCCAAGATCTCGCTTAGCGACCCTTTCACCGGCACGCTCTCCATCAACGCGCCGAACGCGAACGCGGTGATGGTGAACGACACCCCGATCGCGTTCACCCGCGCGGGCGACCTCATTACCGTGTCACTCGAGGAGCACTTTGCCCCGGCGCCCGTGCTCACCGACGAGTTCGACGATGCCGGCCTGGACCGCACCGTCTATGACTTCAACGGTTCCTTCGGCGGCTGGGCACCGGTCCAGGGGACCTGGGCGCTGACCGGCGCGCAGCCGGACACCCAGTTGGCGCAGACCTCGACTGCGGACATGGTGTCGTTCGCGGCGCTGCAGGACGTACCCGATGACGTGGTCATGGCCGCGGACATCGTTCCCGGGGCCAGCGGCCAGACGACGGCGCGTACCGGTCTCGCGTTCCGCTACCACGATTCCCACAACTACTACCGGGCCAATGTGCTCAACTCCACGTCGGGGGCGACGCTGCAGCTCGTGAAGATATACGACTCGACGACCACGGTACTCGCGGAGACCGCACTGCCGATCGGCGCCAACGTCCCGCACAAGCTGGTCGTATCCGCGATCGGAAGGCATCTGACCGCCAAAGTCGGCGACACGTCGATCTCGGCGGACGACTCACAGCTGCCGACGGGTGGTGCCGCCGCCTTCACGCATCGGCGGGCCGCGACCTTCGACAACATCGTGATTAGGGAAGGGCTCGATCAGGCCAATTGGCGAGGAATAATCGGGTCTGTATCCGTCGCCTCGGGTAAGTTGCACCTCACGCCGCCTGCCGGTGGCCGGGCGCACGTATTGGCCGACTCGACACTGCCGTCCCGCTTCTCCGAGGCATGCGACTATGTCGTGGAGACCACGGTCACGATCGACGGATCCGTCGGCAACGCAGGAATCTCGCTGCGAGACTCCACGGACGCGTACGGGTATCGGATCCACATCGGCAAGACGAGCAACGGAACCCAGTACGCGAGCATCATCCGCGAGGCTCACGCGTCGGGTCCGGTCACAGTGGCCACTGCATCCATCAGCAACCCGTTGACAGGTCCCGTGCGACTGGGCGCGACGGTTCACGGCGACCGCATCACCGTGACGTTGAACGGCGTGGAGATCCTGAAGGGTCGCGACACCGTTGTCCGCAGCGGCGGCGTCGGGCTTTATGCATCCACAGCGAGCTCGTTCGAGAACGTCACTATCGCTCGGTCCTGCGGCGGACGGGAGCGCCTGCGGCCAAGTGCTCCCGGCGCCATCAACCGCTGGGACCACCAGGACTAAGCCGGCGTTTAGCGGCGCCCACCGGTGGCGTCCGGGTCTTCCATTCAGCCCGGCCGATGACGACGGAGCTGTGCTTTGGTTCCGTCGCCCGGATCTTCGTCACGGGTGGTCGCCGACGCGCTGCGCCGTCCGTCGGCTCTGCTGGTCATGCCGCACGATCTGGCCGACCATGCGGCGGCAGCCTTGACGCAACCACTCGGTTGCCATACCGTATCGCAACCAGGGCATTGCCATACCGTATGAGGAGGCCCCAATGACTGGCACGAGCACCGACTACCGCACCACCGTCCGCGTGAACGCCCCCGCCGAGGTGGTGTTCGACCTGGTCACCAGCCCCGAAGCGCTCACCGCCTGGTGGAGCCCGGCCACCGGTTCCGGGCTGACCAATGGAGAGCTGCGGTTCCCGATGGTGCCCGGCCAGCCGCCGCTGCTGATCCGTGTCGACGAGGCGACGCCCCCGACCACGGTCCGCTGGACTGTCGTCGAGTGCACCTTCCTGCAGGACTGGGCCGGAACGCAGCCGACCTTCACGATCACCCCACTCGACCACGACTCATGCGAGCTCACCTTCGAGCACCGCGGCCTCAACGATGAACTCGACTGCAAGGACATGTGCAGCCGAAGTTGGAACCACTTCATCGGCATCAGCCTCCCGGAACTGGCCGACGGCGGGCCCGGCGCTCCCAACCGCAGCCCACGAGACCTCGCCCGCCGCGTGGCCGAGGAGATTCGCTGATCTCGAAGCACCCACGCCGGGCTCAGCGTCACCGAGTCGGTTGGCCCCACCGCGTTCTGCAGCAGCAGGAACCGTGTCCGGCTTCGTTCGTGGGTACCTTCACAGCCACCTGCGGTCCGGGCAACGGACGAACGCTTCCGGCTCCTGGCTCGCTTCAAGGGCTTGGGCGACCGTAAGACCACGGACTACTACGTGGGGAGTCCCGCCGAAGGGCAGACGATTCCTAGCGAACCCGGGCCGCAAAAGTACGCCGATCTTGAGGCATCACGTCCGCTCAGCAAACCAGACTTGGTCTCGTTGCCGATCTGGTCTGCCGTCGCGGCCGCGCTCAAAGCCGCCCCAGCAAAGACAATTGGGCATCCAGACCCGCGCGGAGGCCTTGACGATCATCTATTATCGCTGCGGCAGGCAGTGTTTGCGGCGAGTCCTGGAGCGTGGGCGGCCCGCAAGCCTCAGAGCAGTGAGGAACCCAGCAGTGACCAGTGGATACAGGATAGCGGTCGTCGGCGGTGGGATATTCGGCGTTACTGCTGCTGTGCACCTGGCCCGGGCCGGGCATACGGTCGAACTCTTCGAAGCGGCGCCCGACCTGCTCTGCGGTGCAAGCAGCGTGAACCAGCGCCGGCTGCACCACGGGTATCACTATCCGCGAAGTTCGGAGACGGTCGCTGCAGTGCGTCAAGGGGTCAGGTCCTTTCGCGAGGAGTACCCGGACTCGGTTCGCGGCGACCACGAGCACTACGTCGCCATAGCCAGCGAGGGCAGCCTCGTCTCGGCGGAGCAGTACCTCCAGTTCTGCGACCGATCGGGGCTGCCGTACCGCGAGGAGTTTCCACCGTTTCTACGACGGTCGTCGGTGGACCTGGCGCTTCGAGTGCAAGAGGAGGCCGTGGATATCGCCGCCCTGCGCAGGTCATGTTGGCGAAAGCTGACCATGGCCGGAGTGGATGTGCATCTGCGGTCGCCGCAATCCTTCGACGACCTGAAGGATTTCGATCGCGTGGTGATGGCTACCTACGCCCGCCTCAACGACCTGGAGTCCTCAGCGCGGGCAGGCACGCCCAGCTATCAGTACGAGGTCTGCGAGAAGCCGGTCGTCCGGCTGCCCGACCAGTACCGCGGGCGAAGCATCGTCATCCTCGACGGGCCGTTCATGTGCGTAGACCCGTACGACCGCTCCGGCATGTTCGTTCTCGGTAACGTGGTGCACGCCGTCCACCTCACGGCCGTCGGACGCTTCCCACTGGTACCTGTCGAACTGGCCGACAAACTCAATGGACGCATCCAGCACACGCGCCACACGAGATTTGCTCAGTTCGTCGACCACGCGCGACCCTTTCTAGCCGACATCGATCAGGCACAACACATGGGTTCGTTGTTCACGATCCGGGCGGTGCTGCCGCATGTCGAGCACACCGACGCGAGGCCTACCTTGGTCCGCCGCATCGACGAGCGCGTCATCTCGATATTCAGCGGGAAGATCGCCACCTGTGTGGAAGCCGCCAGGGATGTGACGGCGATGTGTGCGCAGGTATCGGCGCCACCCGGAGCCGATACGCCGGAGGTCGACGCCATCGGACAGACCTGGCGGGCTGCTACGTGATGGCTGGCACGATGATGGTGGAGGACACCGCATGTCTACGCGTGACCTCAGCCAACGGTGTGCTGATCCACGGCACCGTGACGATCAGTAGCGATCGGATCCTCCAGGGCGACCGGCGGCAGGCGGGCAGGATGAAGCTGCTGGACTATCGGATCGGCAGCAGCGTGCCGCTGATCGCACCGGTGGCGCGAACGGCGATGTTTGCTCCCACACTCGAAGCGATCCTCTGTGCACCGCCCAAGGCGAGGATCCATGACCGCTGTCTGGCGCCTCGTCCGGCGGGCGAAGGAATGATGAACGACGGAATTCTGGACGTCCTGCGCAGCGCGGAAGCTGATTCGGCGCCGTTCTCAGAGCCACCGGGCCTGTGGGCGGTACGCCCGCACCGCCTCACATTGCACGAAAGCGTGTCGTGAGGAGGCTGGAAGCCGTTGCTCCGGCCGTGGCGCGCCACGGATCGAGGCGACGAGAAGGCGACGTCGTGGTCGTGGGCGGCGGCATCAGCGGTCTGGCCACCGCTCTGGCGATCCGGATCGCGAGTCAGAAGCACGGTGGGCCGGGACTTCGCGTGGTGCTGGTCAACGATGGCGTCCTGGGTGGCGACTCCGCGACCGTACAGAATGGTGGGACGATCCACACGGGCGCCTCCTACGCCCTCGGCCACCAGCGGGAGGCGCAGTGGTGTCGACAGACCGTCGGCACGGTGTCCGCCGCGCTGCCCGACGATTGTGTCATCAGCAGGAAGTCCTTCTACCTTGTTCGCCGGGCGCAGATCGACCACTACCTGAGGCGGCTGGACGAACTCGGTCTGCTCCACGAGCGGTGCGGCCCGCGCGATCTGTCCGAGATGCTGCGGCCGGAGCCGGCGGCAGGTGTCGCCGGCGTGGTCATCGACGAGCTCCAGGCGGACATGTCGGAGACGGTGCTGAGGTTTACGCAGGCGTGCCTGGACGCCGGAGTCGACATCGTCATCGACGCACCAGTGCGAGAGATCGTCGAGGACGGACGCGGGGGCGTGAGCGCCGTGCGGCTGTCCTGCGGCACGCTGGTCACGGCCGGACGAGTGCTGATCTGCGCCGGCCCTGGCACGACCGGTCTGCTGCGAACGCTCAACCGCCGGCCGCGACACGTGCTGGCGGAGATCTACGATCATCATGCAACACACATCGTCCTGGCACAGGGCAACGTCGCGTATCCGGTGCGGGGGGCCGAGCCGGGCCTGCCGGTCGTCACGCAGTTGCGCGACTATCAGTCGATCAGCCTCTACGGCGTGCCTCCTCAGGTCGAGACCGCGAAGTCCATCGACCAGATCCTGACGGTCTTCAGGTCGTGGTTCCTGCCAGGCGCCCTGGAACTGGACGATATCGTCGCCGTAACGCAGGTGAGCAAGGTCGAGTTCCACGGCCCGCACATGGCCAGGAGCACCCTGCCCCGGGTGCTGGACGGGCGCGACCTTGGCGTAGCGGGGTTGTGGTGCCTGATCCCGGGCAAGCTCTCACATGCCATCTGGTTGGCGCTGGCCATGCCGCGCTCGCTCGGCTTCGACGAGGTGCATCCCGCCGACGTGCGTGAACGCCTTGACCAGGTCGGACCTAGGGCGCATGAGCTCTTCGGCCAGCCGCTGAGAGTCCACGAGATCGGCGGCGTATGAATCGGGGCCGGCTCTCGGTCACCGGGCGTCCCAGGCCGACGGACAGCACCGTACATCACAGACAGGAGGACGCATGGCCGCAACGTCCATGTGTTTCGTAATTCTCAGCGACACCGTCGACGACACGTTCGCCGACGTGGTTTCGAGCTTGCGAAGGTTCTGTCCGGACGCCGATATCGCCTGGTACAACTCCGGGCAGCGGCGGGACACGCCTTTCGACCTGCTACGTGTCCGCCGCGATCGGCCGCTGAAGTACATGAAGATAACGCCGGCCTTCTTCGACATCCTGGAATGGGCTGCCGAATCGGAGTACGACTATGTCGTCAATGTCGAGACCGATATGGCTTTCATCAGACCGGGATTTCAGGACTACGTGCAAAGGCAACTGCGCGACGCGCACTATCTGGCTCCGGGCCTGCGGCACCGGACTCCCGAGGTGTCCCTGTGGCCTTCGTATCACTCGCTGGCAAAGGATCGTCAGGAGCTCCTCTCCATCATGGGGATGAGCCATACGAACCGCGCGTTCTGTCCCGCGCAAGTGTTCAGCAGGGAGTATGCGACCACCCTGTTGTCGAGTGACATGTACTCCCGGGTCCGGTCGTTCGTCGAGCGCAACCAGCAACCGGAACGGTCGTCGACTCTGCAGGAGTTGATCCTCCCAACCCTTGCCGAGGCCCTGGGCCTGACGTCCCGCTCGTACGCTGCTCATCTCGCTCAGTTCAACCGGTTCCGGCCGTACCAGGCGATGCGTGACGTCGAGCAGGCGCAGCGCACGCCTGATGCCTACTTCATCCACCCGGTACGCCGCAGCAGCAGCGATCCGGTGCGCGCATGGATCCGGGATCTCGTGCGCACGGACGCGTCAATAGCCTGATCATCAACGTCACCGACTCGACCATCGGAGCAGATGTGAGCAATCCCCCAGTGGTGGCGGCCGGCACGGGCCCCCGGCCGCGTTCCAGTCACGTTCAGGCCGCACCTAAAGGACAGGCGCTTTCGGGTGCGGAACTGAAGAACGCCGACCTCAGCGGCCAGAACCTTGCCGATTCGATGCTTCGCGGAGCGAGCCTCGTCGAGGCGACATTGATTGGTACCAACTTCAGGAACGCGAACCTGTCCGGGGCGTTCCTCGCCGCCGCTGACCTGCGTGAAGCGGATTTGAGTATGGCGTACCTGGGTGGTGCCTTTCTGGGTTGGACATTACTGACGGCCGCAGACCTCAGCGGGGCTTACCTGCGCGGAGCCGACCTGCGCGAGTCGAATCTCAGTGGTGCCTTCCTCAATGGCGCCGACCTGTCCGGCGCGTTCCTGGCCGACGCCAACCTCAGTGAAGCCGACCTGCGTGAGTCGATACTCGACGGCGCCGACCTTCGGGAGGCCGACCTGAGCGGTGCCGACCTGAGCGGCGCGAGCCTGGACGGTGCGTTCCTGGCGGGCTTGCGGTGGACCGATGCGACCCGGTGGCCGGATGGTTCCAGCAGCACGATGCGTCAGCAATCGCAGGAGGTCGCCGACGGGATCTTCGTCGTCGAGAACGACGGTTCCGCACGCGCCGGCATAAGAATCCAGCAGCCCCCGTCCTGACCGACGGTGATTGTCTACCGAGGGTCTTCCACCACACTCGCTGGACGTGCGAGCCTGCGAGCGTGGTGGGCTGGGCCCGCCACGGCCGATGCTGGACACGCAGCTACCGGCAGGCCCGGATCTTCAACGGGCGCTCAACAGTCGCTCCTGCGTTGGGGACTGAACATCCGGTCCGCCGCCAGGTCGTGCGCACCTCCACCAATCCCGTTTCGCGTGCCGCACGGCTGCCGGCGAACGGCTATGGACAGCCGGGCAGCGCGGGATCCCGCGCCGTGACGAATGATCGGCTTTCCCAGCGCGAGCCCCGGAAACGCCTTGCGAACACCGCCGAACGCAGCCCCCACTCCGCCACCATGACACCCCACACTCCCACCACGCCGTACTCGAGGTGAACCCCGACGATCCAGATCAGCGCCACCCGCAGGACCATCGTCACCGTGGCGACCGCGGTGGTGTAGACGGCATCCCCGGCGGCACGCAAACCTGCGGCGAGCAGATACGACAACGACCACCAGCCGAGCAGGCGTGCCGCTGAGGCCATGAGGAATACGGCCGCGACGTCGTCTGCCACCTGCGGCGGCGTTCGGGTCACGTCCAGCAACCAGGGGAAGCCGGCGAGCATGGCGGCCACGGTCACGGCCGCCACCCCGGTCGACAACCACAGGAATGATCGGATCAGCCGGCGAGCGTCATCAGGGCGGCCTGCTCCGATAGCTTGACCCACGATGGGAACGAGGGCGATGCACAGCGCCTGGGGAACGATCTCGCTGAGCGCGACGAGTGACTGGGCGACGGCGTTGGCGGTTATCTCCAACGTACCCATGCTCACGACGAACGTCTGGGTCAGCAGCTTGCCGCCGTTGAAGAAGAGCTGCTCCGCGACGAACGGCACCCCGATGACGGCAACCCGGCGAACCGCGGTCCAGTCAATGGATTCTGCCCACCGGCGGCCCAGGACGCCATCGCGCCGCACGACCCAGAGCGCCATGCCTGCGGTGAGGTAGCGGCTCATGACGAGGGCGTATGCCAGACCCCGCACACCCAAGTCGAGGCCTTGGACGAGTCCCGCTGCGAGGAGAAGGTACCCGCCGTTGACCGTGACGGTTAAACAGAGCGCTCGAGCGGTACGCCCGACTCCGCGCATGACCGCCGCCGTGGCTTCGACGGCTGCAAACGCTGGATAGGACATCGCGGAGGCGGCTAGTGGTGTGACATGAAACGTTGACCCGGTAATCGGATCGATGTGACTATATCGATGTTTGTGGTTTCTGTGTTGAGTGCGCGGAGGTATCC
>NZ_JBFBAZ010000079.1:0-36539 GCF_040682475.1 Hamadaea sp. NPDC051192 | reverse complement strand
GTGGGGTGGGGGGTGGGTCGGCGGGGGAGGCGGGTGAGGATCGGGGTGGCGGCGATCGTCGCGGCGGCGGCGCGGGCCAGCGCCCGGCGGTCCGCTCCCGGCTCCGGGAACAGCGGCGCGGCGGCCGACACCGTGAGCGTCAGGCCCTTCGTGCGGGCGAGGCGGCGTACCGAGGCGATCAGGGTGTCGTCGCCGACGAAGGCCGCCGCCGTGCTGCGCTCCCCCGCGACGGCGAAGGTCAAGGTCAGCGGGGTCACCGGCGTACCGGCGTCGATCGCCGCCTGGAAGAACGCCGACCGCATCGGCACCCGGCAGGAACCGCAGGTCGTGGTCGCCTCCGGGAACACCGCGACCGTCGCGCCCTCCCGCAGGCCTTCGGCCGCCTCGGCGACCGTCGCCGGCAGCCGGCGCGGCTGGGCCCGGTCGACGAAGACGGCGCGCTGCCGCCGGGCGAGCCGCCCGATGACCGGCCAGCCGCCGACCTCCTTCTTGGCGACCAGGCGCGTCCCACCGTTCAGCGCCATCAGGACGACGATGTCCACCCAGGACACATGGTTCGCGACCAGCAGACCTGGGCGGTGCTTTCCGCGCACGCGCAGATCGAGACCGAGGACCTTGAGCAGTGCCCGGGCCACTGCCTGGACCACCGCGGGCCGGGCCGGAGCCACCGCCGCGAAGGCCAGTACGCCGGCCGCGCCCACCATTCGACCGGCGTAGCGGAAGAAGCCCACTTGCGGGGTGCCCGAAGGCAGGCAATGGAGCCCGCAGTCGGCCTCAGGACGCCAGAAGCTCATCATTCCCCCAAGCTGAGCTGCTGGTCCTCGGCCGAGCCGAGGAAGTGCTTGAGGTACCGCGGGTCGACGCGGTCCAGGCTGAGCAGGACGTAGAAGTCGGCGACCTCGAAGTCCGGGTCGTACGCGGGCTCACCGCAGACCCAGGCGCCCAGCCGGAGGTAGCCCTTGAGCAGCGGCGGGATGTTCGCACGCCCGACCGGCACCTCGGCGGCCGGAATCGGTACGCGCGGCTCGACCCGCAGCTGCGGCGGGGACAGGTGCTTCTGGACCGCCTCGCGGACGGCCGGGGCGTCGGCGATCGGGACGGAGGCGCAGCCGCCGAGCCAGGTGTACTTGTTGGCGGTGAGGTATCGGGCGATCCCCGCCCACATCAAGTTGATCACCGCGCCGGTGCGGTGCTGGGGGTCGACACACGACCGGCCCGCCTCGACCAGACGGTCGCGCAGGACGATCAGCCGGCTCATGTCGAACTCGGTCTCGCTGTACCGGCGGCCGAGCCAGACCGCGCGCTGCGGCGGGAGCAGCCGGTAGGTGCCGACCACCTCGCCGCTGCGGTCGTGCCGCACGACGAGGTGATCGCAGTACGCGTCGAACTCGTCGACGTCGAGACCGGGCGTCGTGGAGTGGAGGGTCGCACCGCACTCCTCGGCGAACATCCGGTACCGCAACCGCTGCGCGGCCTCGACGGTCGCGGCGTCGGTCGCGATCAGCGCCGAGTATCCGGTCGGCGCAACGGTGAGGATCTGTGTCATGACCTCTGTGTAAGGGCCGGGAACTGCGCAGACGTTTCGATGTGACCCCGGCGGCGTGACATCCGGATGAACGCTGAACGCGCCCTGTACGCGGCGGCACCGCCCGCGTTCGCCGGCCCCGTTCTGCGGCGGATCACGGATGTGGGTCGAATCTTGGCCCATGATTCGACTTGGATCCGTGATCCAGCGCTAACCCACGCGGCAACCCACGCGCCAACCCACGGGTGTGGCAGGCTCAGGCGGTGATCGTCGCTGCTCGCTTCAACGGCCCGCCCACCTCCGGCAACGGCGGATACACCGCCGGAATGCTTGCCACCAGGCTGGGGATCAGCGGACCGGTGACGGTGACGCTGCGGCAGCCGCCGCCGCTGGACACGCCGCTCGAAGTCACCCCGGACGGATCGCTGCTGGACGGCGACCGTCTGATCGCCACGGCGACACCGGGCACACCACCGTCCGCCCCCGCGTGGGGCGATCCCGCCGAAGCCGGGGCGTACGCGGGATTCGAGGATCATCCGTTCCCCGGCTGCTATGTCTGTGGACCGGAGAACGCGGACGGGTTGCGGATCTTCCCCGGCCGCCTGCCCGATGGGCGTACGGCTGCTCGGTGGTCCGTTCCGGACGCCGTCGAGGTTCCGACAGTCTGGGCCGCCCTCGACTGCCCCGGCGGCTGGGCGATCATCGCGCCGGGCCGCCCGTACGTGCTCGGCCGGATCACCGTCGCGATCGATGCGCTGCCGGAACCGGGTGACGACTGTGTGATCGTCGGCGAATGCACTGGCACGGACGGCCGGAAGGGATTCGTGCGTACCGGACTGTTCGCGCCGGACCGGACCCTGCTCGCGTCGGCTGAGGCGACCTGGCTCACTGTGTGAACCGCGGCTGAGGCGACCTGGCTCACCGTGTGAACCGCGACACCCGTTGACCTCCGGGTGAACGTCCGCTAGGGCAGCGCGTAGCCTTGTAAGCCGACTTCTGATTTCCCTACCAACCCGCGTGGAAGAGGGCGAGAGCGACCGTGTCGACGCAACACAGCTCGCAGGAAAACCCACTGGCAGACTTCGGTCCCAACGAGTGGATCGTCGAGGACATGTACCAGCGGTATTTGACCGATCCGGCGAGCGTGGATCCCGCTTGGCACGACTTCTTCGCCGACTACAAGCCAGGTGCGCCCGCCGCCACCTCGTCTGTGGAGAAGAAGGCCGCGCCTGCTCCGGCGGCACCTCCGGTCGCGGCGCCAGCCGCGGCCAAGCCGGCTCCGGCAGCGCCGAAGGCGGCCAGCCCCGCTCCGGCGGCGAAGCCGGCCGCCCCCGCGCCGGTCGCGGCTCCCGGCGTAGCGGAGAAGAAGGAAGCCACGGTGGTCCCGCTGCGGGGCGTGGCCGCGAAGATCGTCCAGAACATGGACCAGTCGCTGACCGTGCCGACTGCGACCAGCGTGCGCGCCGTCCCGGCCAAGCTCCTCGCGGACAACCGGATCGTCATCAACAACGCGCTCGCCCGCGGCCGTGGTGGCAAGGTCTCCTTCACGCATCTCATCGGGTACGCGCTGATCAAGGCGCTGGCCAAGCACTCCGAGATGAACAACTCGTACGCCGAGACGAACGGCAAGCCGACGATGGTCGTGCCGCCGCAGGTGAACCTGGGCATCGCGATCGACCTGCAGAAGCCGGACGGCTCGCGGAACCTGGTCGTGCCCAGCATCAAGGGTTGTGAGCGGCTGGACTTCCGGCAGTTCTGGCAGGCCTACGAGGACATCGTCCGCCGGGCCCGCCGCAACGAGCTGACCATGGAGGACTACGCCGGCACCACGATCTCGCTGACCAACCCGGGCGGCATCGGCACCGTCCACTCGCAGCCCCGGCTGATGGCCGGGCAGGGCACCATCATCGGCGTCGGCGCGATGGAGTACCCGGCCCCGTTCTCGGGGATGAGCGACGCTCAGCTGGCCGACCTGGCCGTCAGCAAGATCATCACCTTGACCAGCACCTATGACCACCGGATCATCCAGGGCGCGCAGTCCGGCGAGTTCCTCAAGGTCATGCACGAGCTGCTGATCGGCGACGACTTCTACAACGAGATCTTCACCTCGCTGCGCATCCCGTACGAGCCGGTCCGCTGGGTCCGGGACATCGCGCACACCTCCGAGGGCCAGATCGACAAGGCCGCCCGGGTCATCGAACTGATCCGCGAGTACCGCGTACGCGGCCACCTGATGGCCGACACCAACCCGCTGGAGTACGAGATCCGCCGCCACCCGGACCTCGACATCCGCGAGCACGGCCTGACCCTGTGGGACCTGGACCGGACGTTCGCCGTCGGCGGCTTCGCCGGCAAGGACAAGATGAAGCTGCGCGACGTCCTGGGTGTGCTGCGGGACTCCTACTGCCGGCGCACCGGCGTGGAGTACATGCACATCCAGAGCCCGGAGGAGCGCAACTGGATCGCCGCCCGGGTCGAGCGCAAGTACGCCAAGCCGAGCAAGGAAGAGCAGGCGCACGTCCTCAACCGGCTGAACGCCGCCGAGGCCTTCGAGACCTTCCTGGCCACCAAGTACGTCGGCCAGAAGCGGTTCTCGCTGGAGGGCGGCGAATCGCTGATCCCGCTGCTCGACGAGATCCTGCAGGCGTCCTCCGAGGGCGGTCTGGACGAGGTCGTCATCGGCATGGCCCACCGCGGCCGGTTGAACGTGCTCGCCAACATCGTCGGCAAGCCGTACGAGAAGATCTTCAACGAGTTCGAGGGCTTCATCGACCCGAAGACCACGCAGGGCTCCGGCGACGTGAAGTACCACCTGGGCATGACCGGGAAGTTCACCTCGCCCGACGGCCAGCACGGGATCACCGTCTCGGTGACGGCCAACCCGTCGCACCTGGAGACGGTCGACCCGGTGCTCGAAGGCATCGTCCGGGCCAAGCAGGACCGCCTCGACCTGGGCAACGAGGGCTTCACCGTGCTGCCGGTCCTGGTGCACGGCGACGCCGCGTTCGCCGGTCAGGGCGTGGTGGCCGAGACGCTGAACCTGTCGCAGCTGCGGGGCTACCGCACCGGCGGGACCGTCCACATCGTCGTCAACAACCAGGTCGGCTTCACCACCGCCCCGGAGTACAGCCGGTCCTCGCTCTACAGCACCGACGTCGCCCGGATGATCCAGGCGCCGATCTTCCACGTGAACGGCGACGACCCCGAGGCCGTCGTCCGGGTGGCCAAGCTCGCCTTCGAGTACCGCGAGGCGTTCCGCAAGGACGTCGTCATCGACCTCGTCTGCTACCGCCGTCGCGGGCACAACGAGGGCGACGACCCATCGATGACCAACCCGCTGATGTACCAGATCATCGACGCGAAGCGGTCGGTCCGGAAGCTGTACACCGAGGAGCTGATCGGCCGGGGCGACATCACCGTCGACGAGGCCGAGGAAGCTCTGCGGGACTACCAGAACCAGCTGGAGACGGTCTTCAAGGCCACCCGCGACGCGCAGACCACCTCGGCCGCCCGGCCCAGCCGCTCGCGCGAGGTGCAGCCGGAGCCGCTGGTGGCGACCGCCGTCAGCGCCGAGCTCGTCGCGGCCATCGGCGAGGCGCACACCACCCTCCCGGAGGGACTGGTGCCGCACAAGCGGGTGCAGCAGTTGCTGGAGCGGCGGGCGAAGATGTCGGTCGCCGGCGACATCGACTGGGCGTTCGCCGAGATCCTGGCCTTCGGCTCGCTGCTGAACCAGGGCGTCACGGTACGCCTGGCCGGGCAGGACTCCCGCCGGGGCACCTTCGTGCAGCGCCACGCCGCGGTGGTGGACTCGCACGGCGGCGAGGACTACCTGCCGATCACCCGGGTCGCGCAGGACAACGCGAAGCTCTACGTCCACGACTCCCTCCTCTCGGAGTACGCGGCCATGGGCTTCGAGTACGGCTACTCGGTGGAGAACCCGGACGCGCTGGTCATGTGGGAGGCGCAGTTCGGCGACTTCGTCAACGGCGCCCAGTCGGTGATCGACGAGTTCGTCTCCTCGGGCGAGGCCAAGTGGGGCCAGAAGTCCTCGGTCGCGCTGCTGCTGCCGCACGGCCACGAGGGCCAGGGGCCGGACCACACCTCGGGCCGTCCCGAGCGGTTCCTTCAGCAGTGCGCCGAGGACAACATGCGGGTGGTCATCGCCTCGACTCCGGCGAACTACTTCCACGCGTTGCGCCGCCAGGCGCTGTCCCCCAAGCGCAAGCCGCTGATCGCCTTCACGCCGAAGTCGCTGCTGCGCAACAAGCTCTGCATCTCGCAGGTCGCCGACTTCACCACCGGCACCTTCCAGCCGGTCATCGGCGAGACGGGCGACCTCCGGCCGGAGGCGGTACGCCGGGTGCTGTTCTGCTCGGGCAAGGTCTACTACGACCTGGTCCAGGCGCGTGCCGAGCGCGGCGTCACCGACACCGCGATCGTCCGGCTGGAGCAGCTCTACCCGCTGCCCGTCGAGGAGGTCAAGGCGGAGCTGGCCAAGTACCCGAACGCCGTCGACTTCGCCTGGGTCCAGGAGGAGCCGGCCAACCAGGGCGCCTGGTCGTTCGTCGCGCTGAACCTGCTGGAGCACCTCGACGGGGTGAGCCTGCGGCGGATCTCGCGTCCGGCGGCGGCCGCTCCGGCCGTGGGCTCCACGAAGATGCACGACGTCGAGCAGGCCGCGCTGCTGGAAGCGGCGCTGCCGAAGGCGGCCTGATGTACTTCACCGACCGCGGCATCGAAGAACTGGTCGAACGGCGAGGCGACGAGCAGGTGAGCGTCGAGTGGCTCGCCGAGCGGCTGCGGGACTTCGTCGACGCCAACCCGGAGTTCGAGACCGCCGTCGAGCGGCTGGCGACCTACCTGGCGCGGTACGACGAGGACGACGACTCGCTCTGAGCGATCCTGATACGGAAGGGCCCGGCATTCCGCCGGGCCCTTTCGCGTAAGTCGTGCAGATCACGGTTGTGCATGCGTCAGCCGGCCGGGTCGGCTTGCGTACCGTGATCCGCAGGGAGTGCACGCCGGCCTGGAAACAGGCGAACGCCCCGGGAGAGTTCCCGGGGCGTCGTCAGTTCGCGGTTTCGGCGGGTGCTCCGCTCAGAGGGCGCTGGCGCGTACGCGCAGCCCACCGCGGCGCTTCAGAGCGCGCCGCTCCTCTTCGCTCATCCCGCCCCAGACGCCGGCGTCCTGGCCCGAGTCCATTGCCCAAGAGAGGCACTGGTCGGTCACGGGACACCGCCGGCAGACCGCCTTCGCCTGCTCGACTTGAAGCACTGCCGGGCCAGACGTCCCAATGGGGAAGAACAGCTCGGGGTCCTCGTCGCGGCAGATCGCACGGTGGCGCCAGTCCATGGCGGCAACACTCCTTGTTCCTGAAGTGGGTGTGTGTATCCCTGTTTGCGTCCCGCAGACACGGGGTGGTTAAACATGACAGCCAGTGACGGTCAGTTACCGAATCCGTGAGCGGTGAGCAGGCAGCGAGCGCTTGACTCGTACGCTTGTGAATACTTTCACGAACTCCCGCCATGTCAAGGGGGGTGATGCGAAAAAAACCGGTCGGGTGAGCAAGCTCACGACCCATTTGTCCGGATCACCGGGAGTTACCCTGACCCCCCGCGCACGACAGTCATCTGTAAATGTAGTACTCTCCGCGCCGCATTACTAGTATTTCCGACTCGTGTCACATGTGTGGACTGACACGAATGTTCATTTGGGCCGTTGTGTCCGTCAGCAGATCACGCGAAGTGCTTCCGGCACCGCGGCGAACCGAACTTGCTCACGTTCCCCGAGGTAGTCCCCGTCAAGTTGAAACGCCTGTGGCGTACTGGAAGTGACGGTGAACGCGGCAAGGTCGTGATGACGGAGGACCTGACGGCCGCGCGGCTCGCCGTCGGTGGCGAGGATCTGTGCCACGGTACGCATGGTCGAAGGAACGTGCAGCACTCGCAGCGCCATGACGTCCAAGCCCAGATCGAACGAGGCGTCGGGACTGGGATGCACCGGCCGGTCCCCCAGGAACGTCCAGGGCGCGGTGTTCTGCACGATGATCGAGGCGAGCCGCTCCTCGTCCGGATCGTCCGGCAGCTCCAAGGTCAGCTCGGCCGGATGCCGTTCGAAGAAGTACTCCCCGAGCGTCGATCGCAGGTACAGCCCCGGCGTCGAACGGCGGCCCTTGCGCCGCGCACGTTCCACCCGTCGGGTGACGGCCGCATCGAGCCCCAGACCGGCGCAGAAGGTGAAGTACCGATCATCGGCCAGCCCGAGCCCGATCGTCCGGCTGCGGCCCTCTCGGAGCGCTTGCAGCAGTACGCCAGTCGCCTCGGACCACTCCTTCGGCAGCCCCAGCGCGCGTACGAAGACGTTGGTGGACCCGCCGGGCACCACCGCGAGCGCCGGCCGGGTCTCGGCGGGCCCGGCCATCAGGCCGTTGACCACCTCGTTCACGGTGCCGTCGCCGCCGAGCGCCACGACCAGCTCCAGGCCGTCCTCCGCGGCCTGCCGCGCCAGGTGCCCGGCGTGCCCTCGCCGCCGGGTGTAGCCCAGCTCCAGGTCCAGCTCGCTGCGCAGCGCACCGGCCAGCACGTCGCGGCTGCGCGCGCTGGTGGTCGTCGCCTTCGGGTTCACGATGAGGAGGGCCCGCATGGGGCGCAATCTACCGGGCCTACGCTTGAGGCCATGACCACACCGGCCGTCACAGACATGGGTACGCCCACCGCGACGCCGCCGACCGTGCGGGGCGCGGTCGTGCTGCTGTCGGCACAGGCGGTCGCCGCCGCCGCGATCACGCTCTTCCTGGTCTACGAGGACCTCACCGTCGGCGGCGCGAGCCAGCGCCTGGCGTGGGCCGTCACCGGCACCGCCGTCGTGATCGGGGCGCTGCTGGTGCTGCTGGCCAGGTCGGTCGCCCGGTACCGCCGCTGGGCCCGGGACATCGCCGTGGCGCTGAACCTGACCTTCCTCGCCCCGGCGTACTACATGATCGTCGGCGAGCTGGCCTGGCTCGGGGTGATCGTCGGGCTGATCTGCCTGGCGACGATCGCGATGCTGGTGGCGCCGCCGACCAACCGGGCCGTCGGCGAAGCCGGCTTCTCCCTCTGACTCAGCCGCGCGGGCGCTGGCTGACCATCCGGATGACGGCCTCGTTCGCCGTCAGCTCGGCGGACGCCTGGGAGGTCAGCGAGGTCAGCACGTGCCAGGGCCAGCTCGTCGGACTCGGGAGCCGTGCGCCGTCCTTGACCGGCGCGGCGATCGAGATGGTCAGCTCCTCCGGCCCGATCTCGAACCGGCAGCGCAGTTCGGCGTCGGGCGGGGTGATGACCAGCAGCATCGCGCACGCCTCGTCGACCGCGATCCGCAGGTCTTCGATGCGCTCCAGGGTGTAGTGCAGGCGTGCGGCGAGACCGGCCGTAGCCGTGCGCAACACGCTCAGGTAGCCGCCGTCGGCGGGCACCACAAGGGTGACGATGTCGTCGTCTTCGACGTTCGCCTCGCCGAATGAGTCGCTCGATGCCAAGGAGCCTCCCCCCGGGGAGGGACTTTAGCCGAAAGCGGGTGGCCGTGTATCCCACGGCCACCCGCTTCCGCTGTCGATCAGGCCTGCTTGGTCTCCCAGAAGATCTTCGAGATCTCCTCGATCTTCGCCAGGAGCTGCTCGGCGGTGGCCGGGTCGGCCGAGCCCTTCGCGCCGCTCGCCCCGGCCAGCTTGGTGGCCTCGTTGAAGAGCTGGTGCAGCTGCGGGTACTTCTCGAAGTGCGGAGCCTTGAAGTAGTCGGTCCACAGCACCCACAGGTGGTGCTTCACCAGTTCGGCGCGCTGCTCCTTGATGATCAGCGCCCGGGTCCGGAACTCCGGATCGGTGTTGGCCTGGTACTTCTCGCAGATCGCCTTGACGGACTCCGCCTCGATGCGGGCCTGGGCCGGGTCGTACACGCCGCACGGCAGGTCGCAGTGCGCACTGGCGACGGTGGCCGGCGTGAGGAAACGCGGCATGCGGAAACGCATGAGATCCTCCAGATAGGTCTGTGCAGCTTGCGTAGCAATCCTTAGCAATCCTGACCCTACTCTCGGATTCAAACACGACGGAAGGCGGTGGGTGGCGTGTTCGGCTGGTGGCCGGTACGGGTATTCGGCCCCTCGATGGCCCCCACGCTTCGGTCCGGCGACGCCGTTCTGGCCCGGCGCGGCGGGCGCGGCGTACGCCCCGGCGACGTGGTGATCGCCCGCTTCCCGGCGCGCCCCGACATCGGCCTCGTCGTCAAACGGGCCGTACGCCGCCAGGGCGACGGCTGGTGGATCCAGGGCGACAACGACTTCGTGGCCGACGACTCGCGCGCGTACGGGATCGCCCTGGTCGAGGCCAGGGTGTTCGCCCGGTATTGGCCCCGCCCGGGATGGGTCCGGGGCCGCCCATCGAGAGACGAAATGCCCGAATGAACTAGCATGTCCATGTTCTAGGCAGAATGTCGGTCTGTCCCCTCCGGATCGCCCGACCCGAATGCAGGCCATGGACGATTCCTCCATCGTGGTGATCGGCGGCGGTCCCGCCGGCCTCACCGCGGCATACCAATTGACCAAGTCCGATCGCGCGGTCACCGTCTTCGAGGCGGACGACGTGGTCGGCGGCATCAGCCGCACCGCGGAACGCGACGGGTGGCGCTTCGACATCGGCGGGCACCGGTTCTTCACCAAGGTCTCGGCGGTCGAGAAGCTGTGGCACGAGATCCTGCCGGACGGCGACTTCCTGCTGCGCCCGCGGATGAGCCGGATCTACTACAACGGTGCGCTGTTCGACTACCCGCTCAAGGCGATGAACGCGCTCCGTGGGCTGGGCCTCGCCGAGGCCGTCCGCTGTGTCGGCTCGTACGCCTGGGCGCAGGTCCGGCCGCCGAAGGACCAGTCGCACTTCGAGGGCTGGGTGTCGGCGCGCTTCGGCTGGCGGCTCTACTCGATCTTCTTCAAGACCTACACCGAGAAGGTGTGGGGCATGCCCGCCACCGAGTTGCAGGCGGACTGGGCGGCCCAGCGCATCAAGAACCTGTCACTGGCCGGCGCGGTGCTGAACGCGGTGCTGCCCAAGCGCAATCAGACGGACATCACGAGCCTCATCGAGGAGTTCCAGTACCCGAAGCTCGGTCCCGGGATGATGTGGGAGCGGTGTGCCGAGCTGGTGGCGAAGCAGGGCGGAAGGGTCGCGCTGTCGACGGCGGTCACCGCGCTGCATCGGGACGACTCCGGGGTGACCGCGGTGTCCGTTCGCGACTGCGACGGCGAGCGACGCGTACCGGCGACCGACGTGATCTCCTCGATGCCGTTGTCCGCACTCGTCCGCGCCATGGAGCCGGCCGCGCCCGCCGAGGTTCAGGCGGCCGCCGACGACCTGCGCTACCGAGACTTCCTCACGGTCGCACTGGTGGTGCCGGAGGAGTACAGCTTCCCGGACAACTGGATCTACATCCACACGCCGGGCGTCCGGGTCGGCCGCATCCAGAACTTCGGGTCCTGGTCGCCGTACCTCGTGCAGGACGGGCGTACCTGCCTGGGCCTGGAGTACTTCGTCACCGTCGGCGACGACCTGTGGGACGCCGCCGACGAGGACCTCGTCGTCCTGGCCACCGCCGAACTGGAACGCCTCGGCCTGGTCCGGCCGGGCGCGGTCGAACAGGGCTACGTCGTGCGCATGCCCAAGGCGTACCCGGTCTACGACGAGCGCTATCAGCGCAATGTGGAGACGATCCGGGACTGGCTGGCCGGGGCCGTGCCGAACGTGCATCCGGTGGGCCGCAACGGAATGCACCGGTACAACAACCAGGATCACTCGATGATGACCGCCATGCTCAGCGCCGAGAACATCCTCACCGGCGCCGGCCACGACATCTGGGCGGTCAACGTCGAGGACGAGTACCACGAGCAGAAGGCCGGCGACCACGGCACCGGCCGGGCCGCGCCCGTGCTGCCCAGCCAGGACCGCGAGGCGCAGCCTCAGGACGCCGGGATCTCGTAGACCCGGCACGAGCCGGCCGCGTACCGCAGGATCGCCACGCGGTCCAGTCCGTCGGCCGGCTCGTTCTGCGTCAGATCCACGAAAAGCCACTTCACCTTGTACGCGTCCCGCAGCCTGCCGACGTTGGCGGCGGTGGGCTGTGCGAACGCGGCGTCGTTGGCGGCCAGCAGCGCCTGGTCGTGGAACGGCATCTGCACGGGCTTCAACTGGAACGGGATCCACGCCGCGTGCGCCCATGCGGTGTAGCCCCAGCTCTCCACCAGGACCCGGCGTTCGGCGTACGCCGAGATCCAGAAGTGGCGGCTGTCGCAGCCCGTCTTCACCGGCGGCCAGCAGTGGGCGTTGGTCGCGACGAGATCGTCCGGGGTGGAGTGATCCCGCAGCCAACGGCCGGCTTCCAAGGCTCCGGCCGGGATGAACTGAGTGGGGTGCGGGGTGGGCGGCAGTCGCCAGACGTGCACGCTGGACTGGACGGCGAACCCGAGCATCGCCAAGGCGAGCAGGCTCGTCAGGAGCCGCCGCCCGCCACCCGTACGCCACGCCAGCCCGGCGGCCACCGCCAACGCCGTCAGGACCGCCAGGGCGTACGGAAGGGTCAGGGCGAGCAGACGACCATCCGCCAGCCGATGCGCCGGACCGAGCTTGACCGTCAGGTACGCCACCAGCGCTCCCCCGGCGACGGCGGCGGCGTACCGCCACCACGCCGCTTCGCGGCTCCGGACGACGGCCGCCAGTCCGGCTACGACCAGCAGGCAGACGTACGGCCAGGCGGAGTACACGAAGTAGTTCTCACTGGCGGCCGGGTGCGCCAGCGCCAGGACGAGCAGGAGCGCCGCCACCCCGACGCCCAGGAGCACGCCGTGCACGGGATCGGCCAGCCCGGCGCGGCCCAGCCGCAGGATCAGGCCGCCGAGGCACAGCCACCCGACGAGGATGAGCGTTCCCAGCACCGCGTACGCCCACAGCGGACGGTCGCCGGTCAGCCCGGCGGCGTTCATGCGGTTGATCACCGACGGCGCCGGGAACATCGTCCGGAGGCCGAAGCTCTCCCCCTCGTACACCAGTTGCCGCGTGACGAGGAACAGGACGCCCGTCATCGCGCCGAGCCCGAGCAGCGTCCGATCGATCCGCCGGGCGAGCACGACGCCGAGGACGGTCGCGAGACCCACCCCGGCCAGCAGCAACGCCCCGAAGGTGCCTTTGGCTCCCATGACGACCGCGCAGAGCACCGTGAAGACCGCCCATTCGCCCCAGCGGCGGCCGTCCCGGGTCCGGTTCAGCAGGGAGTGGACGGTGAGCAGGAGCGCGGCGAAGAGCACCGCCCCGAACGTCTGGGTCGGACAGATCCAGAGCAGCGACAATCCCGAGGTGCCCGGCGAGAGGCCGCCGGCCCAACCGGTCAACGCCGGTCCGACCAGCGTCCAGGTGGCCGCCACGGTCAGCGCGCCGGCCCACCACGCGCCGATGATCCGCCGCGCCAGCAACGCCAGCAGGACGCCCAGCGCGAGGATCATCGGCAGGATCGAGAGCCGGAACAACAGCGTCATCGGCTCGATCCCGGTGACCCAGCTGGTGGCGGCGATCTCCGGATGCAGGAACCAGTGGTGTGTCAGCGGCTGCCCGGCCTCGAACGGGAACTGGGCCGGGAGGTGGTGCTTCAGCTCGCCGATCAGCGACAGGTAGTACGGCAGGTCGACATAGGGCGAGGCGGACGCCGGATAGGACAGGCCGTGGCTCGCGTAGAACGGGACCGCCGACCAGATCGCCGGATAGCAGGCCAGCCCGGTCAGCATCCAGGAGAACCAGATCGGCAGCCGGTCGGCCGGGCGCATCCGCCAGACCCGGCGCAGCCCCGGGACCAGCCCGAACAGCAGATACGTCGCGATCGGCCAGGCCAGCACCGCCAGCGGTACGCCCGCCGCCCGCGCCGGAAGGTAGGTCAGCACTTCGAGGGCGTACCCGAGGGTGGTGCCCGCGGCGAGGTCTTCGGCGAGCGTGCTGGAGCCGCGGCGGGCCGCCCGCCACCAGAGCGCGCCCGGCAGGGTGATCCCCAACGCCAGGTACGCCACGAAGGCGAGCAGGTCGCGGACGGAGACGCCGTGGGACACCACGAACGCCGACAGTCCGGCGAGCGCGAGCGGAGCCGGGGCCCACGCGGCCAGCCAGGCGCCGGGCGTACGCCGCGGCGGCAGCGGAGTCGGGGTCGTGGTCTGCTCCAGGACAGCCGTCATGCCGCGTTAACGACAAGATCTCCACCCTGGTCGCGGCGAACCCGGCCGACCGGTGCGGTACGCTGACGGGCACCACTCGGGCCTGTCCGGCACCTCGGAACTGCCCAGTTCGCGACGCGTGCGGGTCATCCCCGATCGCCACTTCCTCGGGTAACCTCCCGTTCGTAGCCCGCCGAGCCGGGTCAACACACCTGTTGACGACCGCACGGCACGCCAGTGAAGTTCTCTCTGGGAGCCCAATCGTGGAAGACGCCGTCTTCGCCCGGCACCGCGGCGGCAAAATGGCCGTGGCCAGCACCGTCCCCCTGACGAGCCGGGAGGACCTCTCCCTGGCGTACACGCCGGGGGTAGCCCAGGTGTGCGAGGCGATCGCCGCCGACCCGGCCCTGACCCGGGAGCTGACCTGGGTCGGTCACACCGTCGCGGTGGTGACCGACGGGTCGGCCGTGCTCGGCCTCGGCAACATCGGCCCCCGGGCCGCGATGCCCGTCATGGAGGGCAAGGCCGTCCTGTTCAAGCAGTTCGGCGGGGTCGACGCGGTACCGGTGTGTCTCGACACCCAGGACACCGAGCAGATCATCGCGGTCGTCAAGGCGCTCGCGCCCTCGTTCGGCGGGATCAACCTGGAGGACATCGCCGCCCCGCGCTGCTTCGAGATCGAGCGCCGGCTGGACGCCGAGCTGCCGATCCCGGTGTTCCACGACGACCAGCACGGCACCGCCATCGTGGTGCTGGCGGCGCTGCGCAACGCGGCCCGCCTGCTCGGCCGGGATCTCGGCGACCTTCGCGTCGTCGTCTCCGGCGCGGGCGCGGCCGGCATCGCGGTCACGAAGATGCTGATCGCGGGCGGCGTCGACGCCGGCCGGGTGATCGTCTGCGACTCCAAGGGCACCCTGTACGCCGAACGCCCCGACTTCGCGCCCGGCTCGGAGAAGGCCGGGCTGGCCGCGATCACGAACGCGGGCCGCGTCGCGAACGGCATCGAGGCCGCCCTGGTCGGAGCCGACGTGCTGATCGGGGTCTCCGGCGGGCAGATCGCCGAGTCGGCCGTCGCCGCGATGGCTCCGAACTCGATGATCTTCGCCCTGGCCAACCCGACTCCGGAGGTGCCGCCCGCCATCGCGGGCAAGTACGCCGCCGTCGTCGCCACCGGCCGTAGCGACTTCCCGAACCAGATCAACAACGTGCTGGCGTTCCCGGGGATCTTCCGGGGCGCGCTGGACGCCGGAGCGCAGCGGATCACCGAGGCCATGAAGCTGGCCGCGGCCGACGCCATCGCCGGGATCGTCGCCGAGGACCTGCGCGCGGACCAGATCGTGCCGAGCGCGCTGGACCCCCGGGTCGCTCCGGCGGTCGCCGCCGCCGTCATCGCCGCCGCCTAGTCACCGGACCTCCCATGTAGATCAGGTTTATGCAGGCTTCCGAGCGCGGTGGAAGCCTGCATAACCGTGATCTGCACCCGAAAACTCGGCACGTAAGGTAGGGCTATGCGCGCGGTGTATGCAGAGGCGATCAATCCGGAGAACCCGCTGAGCGGGTTGGCGATCGGGGAGCGTCCGGAACCGGCGGCCCAGCCCGGCTGGGCGGTCGTCCGCGTACTGGCCAGCGCGCTCAACCATCACGACATCTGGTCGCTGCGCGGCGTCGGTCTGTCCGAGGCGCAGCTGCCGATGATCCTCGGCTGCGACGCGGTCGCCGAGACGGACGACGGGTCACGCGTACTGGTGCACGCGGTGATCCCGGAGGCGAAGGATCCCCGCGGATTCTCGCTGCTGAGCGAGAAGCACCAGGGCACCCTCGCCGACTACGTGACCGTTCCGGCGGAGAACCTGCTGCCGCTGCCCGAGCAGGTGTCTACTCAGGACGCGGTGGCGCTGCCGACGGCGTGGCTCACGGCGTACCGGATGCTGACGACCAAGGGCCGGATTCAGGACGCCGACGCTGTACTCGTCCAGGGCGCCGGCGGCGGCGTGGCGACGGCGGCCGTCGTCCTCGCCCACGCGATGGGCAAGCGCGTCTACGCCACCAGCCGCGACGCCGCCAAGCGGGAGAAGATCGCCGCGCTGGGCGCGATCGCCGTCGAGCCCGGCGCGCGGCTGCCCGAGCGGGTCGACGTCGTGATCGAGACGGTCGGCCCGGCCACCTTCGACCACTCGCTCAAGTGCGCCGCGCCCGGCGCGCGCATCGTGGTCTCCGGCTCCACCTCCGGCCGCAGCGCGGAGATGCTGCTGGCCCGGGTGTTCATGATGGAACTTCAGATCCTCGGCTCCAGTATGGGCACCGCCGACGAGCTGCGCGCACTGATCGACCTGGTGGCGACCCAGGGCGTCCGGCCGGTGATCGACGAGGTCTTCGCCTTCGCCGACGCGCGTCAGGCGTTCGAGAAGCTCGCCACCGGCGACGTGTTCGGCAAGCTCGTGCTCGCCCACTCGTAGCGCTCCAGGATCAGCCGCGCCAGGTCCCACGACGCGCCCAGCGGTTCGGCCACGGCCACCGCGCCGGCGTCGACCGCGCTGTTCGTGACCAGGTCGAAAAGGCGTCCGCAGGCCAGGAAGTAACTCGCCACGGCCACTCGCTGCGCGCCCCGCGCCCGCAAGGCCGCGACAGCCTCACCGCCCGTGGGAGTCGCGCCGGCGGCATAAGCGACTTCCACGGGTACGCCGAGAGCAGCGCCCAGGTTCGCCCCGGCCTGCTCGACCACCACCCGGGCCTCGGCCATGCGGGTGCCCGCGGCCGCGAGGACCAGCCCGTCGTACGCGTCCCGCCCGATCGCCGCGTCGAGCCGTTTGCGCAGCCCGGCGAGCAGATGCTCGGACGGACCGCCCAGCGGCGCGGCGACCGCGACGTCGAACCCGGCGACCTGGGCTGGCAGGTCGATCCGCCCGTGGTACGCGTTGGTCAACAGCAGCGGCACGACGATAGTCGGCTCGTCCAGCGCCGAGAGCACGGTGGCCGGACTGGGCAGGGCGAGTTCCAAGAAGGAGACCCGGACGTCGAGGCCGGGCCGCGCTGCCGCCACGACCCTCGCCAGGGCTCGGGTCGTGGCGTTGGCACGAGGGTCTCTGGACCCGTGCGCGACGAGGAGCAGCGGCGTCATCAGGCCACCGACCGCACTCCTGGCGGCTCGCCCAAGAGACTCCCCGTCGTATGCAGACCGCATTCGGTCTTGTCGAACATCGCCCAGCGCCCGGCCCGCGGGTCCTCCCCCGCCGCCGTACGCCGAGTGCACGGCCAGCAGCCGACCGAGCCGTAGCCGTTGCTGAGCAGCTGGTTGACCGGGATGTCATAGCGCTCGATGTACGCGTCGACCTGGTCCTGCGTCCACGCCGCGATCGGGTTCACCTTGACCTTGTTGCGGGCGTACTCGAAGTGCACGACCGGCGTCTTGGCCCGGGTCGGCGACTCGTCGCGGCGCAGCCCGGCGGCCCAGGCGTCGTACTCCGCGAGCACCTTCTCCAACGGCTGCACCTTGCGCAGCGAGCAGCACTGGTCCGGGTCGCGGGCGTACAGGCGGGGGCCGTATTCGGCGTCCTGCTCGGCCAGCGTCAACTCCGGCCGCACCGTCCGGATCGTCACCGGGATCGTCCGCGCCACCGTGTCGCGTACGCGCAGCGTCTCGGCGAAGTGCAGGCCGGTGTCGAGGAAGACGACGTCGATGCCGGGCGCGACTCGGGAGGCGAGGTGAGCCACGACGGCGTCGGCCATCGAGCTGGTCACCGCGAAGCGGCCGCCGAAGGTCTCCACCGCCCAGGCGATGATCTCTTCGGCGGGCTTGCCTTCGAGCGCCTTGCCGGCGCGGACGGACAGTTCTACCAGTTCGTCAACGGTTCGGGTGCTGCTCACTCTGTGCCTCCGAGGGGTTGAGTAGGCCGAGGAACTTCAGCGAGAAGACTCTGGTGCAGGAACGGCACTCCCAGGTGCCATGAACATCGGAATGCGGGCGCAGGTCCTCGTCCCCGCAATACGGGCAATAGCTGGGGAAGGCCCGATCACCGGAGGACATCTTCGTCCGCCCGCTGGACCCACTCCGCGAACGCCTCGTCCTCGTCCTTGCGCCCGTCGAGGTACGCCCGGCTCAGTCGCTCCACGTAGGACGGCAGCTCGGCGGTGGTGGTCTTGAGGCCGCGCAGTTTGCGGCCGAAGCCGGACTGCTGCCCCTGGGCCATGGTCAGGCCGCCGCCCAGGTGCACCTGGAAGCCCTCGACCAGCTCGCCGTCCGGACCGGGGACCAACTGGCCCTTCAGCCCGATGTCGGCGACCTGCGTACGCGCGCAGGCGTTGGGGCAGCCGTTGACGTTGACGCTGATCGGCAGGTCGAGGCCGGTGGACTCGATGTGATGGATGACGGCTGCCGCGGTCGCCTTGGTCTCGACGATGGCGAGCTTGCAGTACTCGATGCCGGTGCACGCCATGGTCGACCGCCGGATCTGCGAGGGCCGGGCCTGCAGCCCGATTCCTTCCAGGGCGTCCGAGAGCGCCTCGACCCGCTCGGGCGCCACGTCGAGGACCAGCAGCTTCTGGTGCGGCGTCAGGCGTACCCGCCGGGAACCATGTGCCTCGGCCACGTCGGCGAGCGAGTGGAGCATGGGGCCGGAGACGCGGCCCACGATCGGCGAGGCGCCGACGTAGCACGAGCCGTCGCGCTGCGGGTGCGCGCCCATGTGGTCGATCGGGCGGGCGGGCAGGTCCGGAGCCGGACCGTCGATCAGCTTGCGGCCGAGGAACTCGTCCTCCAGCACCTGGCGGAACTTGGCCACGCCCCAGTCGGCGACGAGGAACTTCAGCCGCGCGCGGTTACGCAGCCGCCGGTAGCCGTAGTCGCGGAAGACCTCGACGACGCCCTTCCAGACCTCGGGGATCTCGGCGAGCGGCACCCAGACGCCGAGGCGCTGGGCGAGCATCGGGTTGGTGGACAGGCCGCCGCCGACCCAGAGGTCGAAGCCCGGACCGTGCTCGGGGTGCACGACGCCGAGGAACGAGACGTCGTTGGCCTCGTACGGAACGTCGGCCAGCCAGGAGACGACCGTCTTGAACTTGCGCGGCAGATTGGACAGCGCCGGGTCGCCGACGTACTTGGCCACGATTTCGTCGATCGCGGGCGTCGCGTCGACCAGCTCGTCCGCGCTGACCCCGGCGACCGGGCTGCCGAGCACGACGCGGGGCGTGTCGCCACAGGCCTCGGTGGTGGACAGGCCGACCGCTTCCAGCTGCTGCCAGATCGCGGGCATGTCCTCGATCCGGATCCAGTGGTACTGGATGTTCTGGCGATCCGTGATGTCGGCGGTGTCCCGGGCGTACCGGGTGGAGATGTCGGCGACCACCCGCAGCTGCTCCAGGCTCAGCTGGCCGCCGTCGATGCGGACGCGGAGCATGAAGTACTCGTCGTCCAGCTCGTGCGGCTCCAGGATCGCCGTGCGACCACCGTCGATGCCGGGCTTACGCTGGGTGTACAGGCCCCACCAGCGGAACCGGCCCCGCAGGTCGGCCGGGTCGATGCTGGCGAAGCCGTGGTGGGCGTAGATCGACTCGATCCGGGCCCGGACGTTGAGCGGATTGTCGTCCTTCTTCGTCCGCTCGTTCGGGTTCAGCGGCTCACGGTGCCCCAGCGCCCACTGCCCCTCGCCACGCTTCCGCCGGACAGCGGGTTTGGCGGTCACGGCGTTATCGGTCGCCATCGCGGCGTCCTCCTGATGCTTGGATTGCGCGCTTTACGCCGATATCGCGGCATGACCGCGATCAAGCATCATTGCTTCCGGCGCCTGCGCGCCCGGACAAGAAGTGACTCCTGGACGGAGTCCTCGGGCGACGCTCAGCCGAGGCGACAGATAGCGCTGCGCACACGCCCGTAGTCAACGTGCCGCCGAGCGGTCAGCAGCACGGAACGGAGCGTGGCGGGACTCATACCGTTCACAATGCCATGTCCGGACGCCGATGGCCAAGATGCCGTGGCCGCCATCTCAGCACTCGGAACCGAGGCGGCGGGGATCACAATATGCTGGCAGTCGTGCGGAGGTTTTGGCCGGATTTAACGGCAGCCGCGTTATTCGTCCTCGCGGCAGTTCTCGTCCTGCGTGGTCTGTGGGCCGACCCGGGCGGGCGGCTCCTCGCGACCAACCCGCAGGACCAGATCCTCTTCGAGTGGATGCTCCAGCACACCGCCCTGTCCATCGCGCACGCCGGTGATCCGTTCCTGGCGCCCATCCTGGGCACGCCGACCGTGGCGAACCTGGCGGGCAACACGTCGGTGGTGCTGGCCGGCGTCCTGCTGGCCCCGGTCACCTGGCTGTTCAGCCCGGGTGCGAGCTTCACGATCCTCGCGACCGCGTCGCTGGCCGGCACCGCGATCGCCTGGTACGCCTTGTTCCGCCGCCGTCTCAGGGTGGCTGTTCCCGCCGCCTTCGCCGGCGCACTGTTCTGTGGTTTCGCGCCCGGCATGGTGTCGCAGGCGAACGGGCATCCGCACATCGCCGCCCAATTCTTCGTGCCGCTGCTCGTGGCGCTGACCTTGAACCTCGGCCTGCCGGGCCCGTCGTGGTCGCATCCGCTGCGCGGGGCCGAGCTCGGCCTGCTGGCCGCCGCGCAGATCCTCCTGGGCGAGGAGACCCTGCTGCTCACCGCGCTCGGCCTCGGCGGATTCATCATCTTCTACGGAATCCAGCGGCCACGGATCATCCTCGCGCGGTGGAGACCGGCGATGCTCAGCCTCGGGGTCGCCGCGGGCTGCACCCTGCTGGTCGCGGGCTACCCGCTGTGGGTGCAGTTCTTGGGGCCGGACGCGTACCACGGGTTGCCGAGCGGCCGCTATGTCGCCGACCTCGGATCGTTCACGGCGTACGCCGACGCCTCGATCGCCGGCAGTGCGGCGGGCACTGCCGAGGTCTCGCCCAACCCGAGCGAGCAGTCCGCGTTCTTCGGCGTACCGCTGATCATCGTCGCCGTGGTGGCGACGGTGTGGCTCTGGCGGATCGTCTGGGTCCGCAGCGCCGTCTTCGTCGCGCTCCTCGCCTGCATCGCATCGTTGGGCGTGGTGCCCAAGTGGCATGGCCGGGAGATCGGCGTACCGGGGTCGTGGGCGCTCGTCGCTGATCTGCCGGTGTTCCGCGACGTCGTCGTCGTACGCCTCGCGCTCATCGCCATCCCGGTGATCGGCCTGCTGATCGCGGTGAGCTGGGACCACGCCGCCCGGCTCGGCACCCTGCGCTGGGCGTGGCCGGCGATGGTGCTCGTGGCGCTGATCCCGACCCTGCCGCGCGGCCTCGGCACGGTCGTCGCCAGACCCGCCCCGGAGTTCATCAGCTCAGGCGAGTGGCAATCCTGCGCGGACGACCACAGCACGCTGATCGCCTACGGGGACACGACGCGGGAGGGCGTACTCCACCTCCAGATGCGCTGGCAGCTGGCCGCCAAGCTGGGCTACGCCTCACCCAACGGGTACTACTTCAGCCGGGATCGCGACGGCGGCGGCCGATTGGGCCGTTCACTGCGGACGATGGACGTCGCCGTGATGACCGCCCGGGAGACCGGCCACCCGGCTGAGCTGACCCCGCGGCAGCTCGCCGTCGCGCGGGCGGACCTCGTGTACTGGCGGGCGCAGTGCGTCGTGCTCCAGCAGGGCGGCCAGACCGCCGACGCCATGCGCGACACGATCACGACGATCGTCCAGCAGCCGGCGCAGACCGGTGGCGGCGTCTGGTACTGGCGAGTGCCCTGAGCACTCCGGCTCAGCGCAGGTCGACCTCAGCGCAGTTCGTAGACCGAGACCTGGCCCTCGGTGTGCCAAAGGTCGGCGTACTCCGCCAACTCCGGCGAGACCTGACCTGACCGGGAGTCGGCGACCAGCCACCGCACCCCGTCCGCCTTCAGGGCGGCGAGGTCGTCGGGCGTCGGCTCGGTGAAGGCCCGGTCGTTGCGCTCCAGCAACTCCTGATCCCAGAACGGCTTCAGCGCGTCCCCGGCGATCCGGGGCGCGAACGTCCAGCCTTCGACCAGCACCCGCCGCTCGGCGTACGCCGAGAGCCAGAACGTGCGCGGATCGCACTGCCCGACGTACTTCACCGGCAGGCAGTGCACGTTGGTGGCGAGCACGTCGCCGGGACTGCTGTGGTCGCGTACCCACCGGGCGGCGAGCACCCGGGACCGGGGCATCGCCGTGTTGTAGTACGCGCCGCCGTTCGGCGACCGGGCCGACTTGACCATGTCCATGACCAGCCCGGGCGCGCCGACGACCAGGATCGCCGTGAGGACCACCAGACCGCCCTTGCCCCGCAGCTCGGGGCGGCTGCCGCGGGCGGCGTACCAGACGAGCGCGCCGGCCACCCCGCACAGCAGCAGGAAGAACGACCACTTCAGGATCGGCGTCACCGGGGCGAACGGGCTCGACCCGGTCTGCCGCCCGGCGTCGGCGAGCTGCGCGAGGACGGTCGCCACCGCCAGGAAAGCCGCGAACGCGCCGAGGTACCACCGGGCACGCGCCGACAGGCGAGCGCGGTCGAAGACGTCGACGAAGCCCCAGGCGGACAGGAGCACACCGAACGCGAATCCGGCGCGAGCGAAGTACTGCTGGCCGTCGCTGAGCTGCCGGACCAGCAGGTACGCCGCGACCCCGCCGAGCGCGCCGCCCAGCAGCAGCCACTGCGCGGGCTCCAGCCGCAGCCGCTGCCGCCAGAGCAACGGGATGATCCCCGCCAGCCGGAGTTGCATGTTCAGCAGGAACGCGACGAACACGCCGATGGCGACCGCCGCCTGCTCCCACCACCCGCGCTGCTCCCCCGCCGGTGGCCCGGCGAAGACCGCCAGGCTGCCGAAGACGTTCACGTCGGTGGCATAGGTCTGGAACCGGTAGAGCACGGCGGTCGCGAAGAACTGGCCCGCCGCGGCCAGCAGCCCGAGCAAGACGACCGGCCACGGGATCCGCTTCGTGCGTACCAGTTGGGCCACCGCGACCAGGAGCAGCGCGGCCAGGACCACCGGCAGCGAACTGGCCTTGGCTCCGCTCGACGCGGCGATGAGCAGGGCCGCGAGCAGATAGCCGCGCCACGATCGCCACTCGCCCGTGATGATCGGGACGAGGACGCCGATCAGCGCGACCAGCAGCGCCCAGCTGTAGATCATGGACATGCCGTGCCAGATCACGAAGGTGGCCTGGGTGCCGAACGGCATCGTGACCGGGTCGGTGAAGTTGAACTCCCCCACGGTGAAGAAGAGCGCGGCCGCGACCACGCCGACCCACGGCTTGCGGCTCACCCGCGCGCCCACGACGGCGGTGAGCACGATGGTGAGCGCGCAGAGCGCGGGAATCGCGAAGCGCAACGACACCGCGGCGAGATCCGCCCCGCCGACGAGGGACGCCATCGCCATGTGCGCGTACGCGAACCAGTGGTAGTTGAGCGGCTCGCCCGCGACCTGAGGCACGTGCAGCGGGAGGTGGTTCTTCGCCTCGCCCGCGAGCGAGAGCTGATACGACAGATCGAGGTACTGCATGGTCTGCTCGGACGTCGGCACCACCGGGTTCCGCGCGAGGAAGACCACGTAGAGGTAGAGCGTCCAGAAGACCACGATCGCGGCGAGCGACCAGGACCAGGCGACCGACGGCCGATCCGGGTACGCGGGCCGCCAGTGTCGCCGCAGCCGCTTCGTCAGGAAGAACGCCACGACGACGAGCGGCCAGCCCGGGAGCAGGAAACGCAGCTCGAGGGCGGAGAAGGCGGCCCAGGCCACCAGTTCGAGGGTCAGCCCGACGGCGGCGCCCATAGCGACGTCTTCCACCAGCGTTCGCGGCGTCGCTCGCAGCGCGCGGTAGACGAGCGTTCCCGGCAGGAGCACCGCCCAGACCGCGTACGCGCAATAGCGGGCCAGCTCGACGACCGGCGTGCCCGCGGCGAGCACCAGCGCGACCACCGCGAGGAAGGCCACGATAGGCGGCAGCCACCTGGTCAGCCTCGCCGTCATGCGCTTCCTCCGGGGGTGGTTCGGCGCTGATCTTGAATGGCGCGGGTCAGCGTTTGGTCAGGGGCACCTCGAGCAACGCCTCCGCGCCGCCCTCCGGGCGGTTGCGCATCTCGATGCTGCCCCGGAGTTCCCCGGTGGTGAGCGTACGGATGATCTGCAGACCGAGCCGCTTCGCGGTCGCCGGATTGAAGTCCTCGGGCAGACCGCGCCCGTTGTCGGCCACCGCCACCTGCAGCTGCTTGCGGAACCGGTGCGCGGAGATCACCACCTCGGCGTCCGGGGTGTCGTCGGAGAACGCGTGCTCGACCGCGTTGAGCAGCAGCTCGTTGAGGACCATGACGAGCGGCGTGGCGATCTCGGCCGGCAGTACGCCGAAGCTGCCCTCCCGGCGCATGCGCACCGAGATGCCGCTGCCGGAGAAGCCGCCCGCGACCTCGGCCGCCGCCGTCGCCACCCGGTCCACGATCCCGTCGAACTCGACCGCCTCGTCGGCCGACATCGCCAGCGTCTCGTGCACCAACGCGATCGAGGCGACTCGGCGTACGGACTCCTCCAGCGCGGCGCGTGCTTCGGGCGCGTCGACCCGTCGCGCCTGCAACCGGAGCAGGGCGGCCACCGTCTGCAGGTTGTTCTTGACCCGGTGGTGGATCTCCCGGATCGTCGCGTCCTTGGTGATCAGCGCCCGGTCGCGGCGGCGTACCTCGGTGACGTCACGGGCCAGGATCAGCGCACCGATCGGCACCCCGGCGGGGATCAGCGGCAGCGCGCGCGTCAGCACGGTCGCGCCGCGTACCTCGATCTCCTTGCGGGCCGGGGAGTCGCCGTGCAGCGCGGCCAGCACCCGCGCCGACGCCTCCGAACCCTCCAGCGGGTCGTCGGCGAGCCGGCTGAACAGGGCAGCCAGATCCTCGCCCACGAGGTGGGAAGCGTGTCCCAGGCGACGGAACGCCGACTGCGCGTTCGGGGAGGCGTAGGTGACCTTGCCCGAGCCGTCCAGCCGGATCAGCCCGTCGCCGACACGCGGCGCGCTGGTCGTCTCGCCCGGATGCCGGGGCGGCGGGAAGGTGCCGTCAGCGACCATCTGGGCCAGGTCGTCGGCGCTCGTGAGGTAGTTCAGCTCCAGCTGGCTCGGGGTCCGCGCGGTGGACAGGTTCGTGTCGCGACCCACGACCGCGATCACCTCGCTCGCCTCGCCGTCCGCGCGCCGCCGGCGGACCGGCACCGCCTCATGGCGCGCCGGCGTGTCGCCGTACCAGACCGGGTCGCCCTCCCGCCAGATCCGGCCCTGCTGGCGGGCGATGGCCAAGTGGGCCACTTCCGGTCCGCCGACGATCCGGCCCACTTGATCATCTTGGTACGCCGTGGGAGCGGTCGTCGGGCGTACCTGGGCGACGCAGAGGAACGAAGGCGCGCTCGCGACCGCCTCCCCCGTGCTGACCGGCACCCAGAGCAGCAGGTCGGCGAAGGAGAGGTCGGAGATCAACTGCCAGTCCCCGGCGAGCCGGGTCAGGTGGTCGATGTCGGCCGGGCCGAGCGAGGTGTGCTCCTCGACCAGATCGCGAAGTGTGGACACGCCCCCACAGTAGCTAGTTGCGCTGGCCCGAGGAGATCGCCGCCGCTTGGCCCACTTGATCATGCCCCGGCGGCGATCCCCGCAGGGCGCGCCGGCTACAGAGTTTCGGTGACCTTCTTGAGTCCGCGGGGCGCGTCCGGGTTCTCGCCCCGGCTCAGCGCGATGTGCAGCGCGAGCCGCTGGAGCGGCAGGATGTCCAGCAGCGCCGAGTAGCGCTCGTCGACCTCGGGCACGGCCAGCCGGGCCGACGCGTCGGCCACCTCGCCGGAGCCGATCGTGACCACGTCCGCCCGCCGCTCGCCGAGCCGGGTGAGCACGTCCGACATCGCCACCCCGCCGGGGCCGGAGCCCACCACGGCGAGCACCGGGACGTCGGGGTCGGCCATCGCGAGCGGCCCGTGCAGCAGGTCGGCGCCGGAGAAGGCCAGCGCGGCCAGGTACGAGGTCTCCATGAGCTTGAGCGCCGCCTCCCGCGCGGTCGGGTACGCGTACCCGCGACCGGTGGTCACGACCCCCCCGGCGAACCGGTAGCGCCCGGCCACCTGAGCCGGGGTCTCGTCGCGCAGCGTCTGCTCGGCCAGCTCGGGCAGCTTGGCGAGCTGGGCGAGTTCCTCGGCGGGCACCTGGCCCTCACCCCGGATCGCCTCGACGAGCAGCAACAGGGCGAGCAGCTCGGCGGTGTAGGTCTTGGTCGCCGCGACGGCCCGCTCGTGCCCGGCGGCGACGTCGACGGTCAGCTCGGCGGTCTCGTTCAGGATCGACTTCGGGTTGTTCGTGACGGCCAGCGTCAGCGCGCCCTGCTCCCGGGCGATCTTGAGCACCTCGGTCAGGTCGGGCGAACCGCCGGACTGGGAGACCCCGACGACGAGCGCCTCGGAGAAGTCCGGGCGGGCCCCGTACACGGTCATCGCGCTGGGCGAGGCGAGCCCGGCCGGGATGCCGAGCCGGATCTCGGTGAGGTACGCGGCGTACAGAGCGGCGTGGTCGGAGGTGCCCCGGGCGGTGAACACGACGTGCTTCGGGCGGCGCTCGGCGATGGCCCGGGCGACCCGCTCGATCTCGCGTACGCTCGCCGGCTCCAGCAGCGCGCCGTAGACCCCGGGCTGCTCCGCGATGTCCGTCGCCATGCCCGCACCGCGCTCGCTCATGCTCACTCCTGACTATGTGTGCTCAAATATGCTTGATTGATGCTCGATATGTGCGCAGTCTTGCACGAAATCGCGCCTGACTCAACTCGGACGAGCAGGATCACGCAGGGGGCGCGCCGGATCTCACATTCCTCTAGCCTGCCCGGGTGACCCACGCCGAAGGAGTGCACGACCCGATCCAGGAGGCACACGGCGAACTGGCGCTGGCCCGCATCGCCCTCGCCGAGGACGACCTCCAGCACGCCGCCAACCATCTCGCCGGGGCCGTCACGTACGCCCCGGGCCTGCCCGAGGTGCACGAGGTGCTCGCCGCACTGGCCGCCCGTACGCCGGACGGCGGGCTGAGCCTCTTCCCCCTCGACGACCAGCCCTATCTGGGAACCGTGGTCGCCCACGCCCACCTGCGGTCCACGTCTGATGTGGACGGCGCGCTGTCGCTGCTGGCCAAGGCGACCGCGTTCGACCCGGCCACACCGTGGGCCGACGTGAGCTGGGTGCACGCGCTGCCCGGCGAGCGCGTCGACCCCGACAGCTTCGTCCAGGTCCTCGTGACGCTGATGCGCGAACTCGGCGAGCCCGCCCCCGACGAGGTACGCCACGCCAACGCGGTCTATCTGGGCCTGACCGCACGGGTGCTGGCCGCCCATCCGAAGCACGCCATGCTCCACGGAGCCGCCGCGGGCGTCGGGCGGCGCCTGGGCGACCCGGCGGTGGCCGTCCAGTGGGGCGAGACCGCGTATCGCCTGGAACCCAGCAAGCTCACCGCTGTCTGGTACGCCTACGCGCTCCGCGCCGCCGGGCGCCTGCCCGACGCGCTCGCCGTGATGGCCGAGGCGCGCCGCCAGAACCCGCTCGACCTCGACCTCAACGCCGACGTGGCGAGCTGGCTCAGCGACGCCGGCCGCCTCGACGAGGCGCTGGCGGTGATCGAGGACGCGATGCGGATCGACCCGACCTACGACTGCGCGGTGCACACGGCGTACCGGTTGCGGTTCCAGCGCGACGACGATCCGAGCCACCTCATCGCGCTGGCGGACTTCGTCCGCACCTCGCCGCAGACCAGCCATGAGCACACCGACCTGTCCGATTGCTGCCAGGGGCGTACCTGGCTGGGTTTCGTCGCCGGGCCGAGCGCGTCCTGCATCAACGTCCTCGAACAGTTCCCGCCCGAGCAGCGCGACAGCGAGGGCGAGATCGGCATCTCCGGGCTGGAGCCGCCGAGCGCGCTGGCGATCTTCCGGCGCGAGATGCCCAACGTCACGGTCTCCATCGCCGGCGACGTCCCGCCGGACATGGTGCGCCCGTTGCGCCGCGGTCGCGTCCTCTGGTGGTACGCCGGATTCACGGCCGAACCGGCGGTGCCGCCGCCGTCTGCCCGGGCCGGCGCGCTGCTGGCGGAGCTGGCCGCGCCGGCCTGGCCCGACCCCGTCTCGGCGTACGACCATGCGCTGCCGCTGGGCGAGCTGCCGTTGAGCGACCTCCTCGGCCTGCTCGTCTACCCACCGCCGCGGCCGGACCGGATGGCCGGCGTACCCGACGGCTGGTGGGAGCGCTCGGCGCAGACGTTCGCGGCGCTCGGCATCCTGCACTGCCGGGAGCTGGCCACCACGCCCGGCGACACCGCTCCGCACCGGGCGGTGCTCACCGAGATCGCCTACGGGATCGAGGACTGGACGACCGAGGTGGCGTTGTTCGCCCTGATCGTGGCGGCCTGGTTCGACCCGGACTGCCGCGACGAGGTACGCGAACTGGTCGGCCGGCGGTTCCTCGACGCGGTCGAGGCGACGCAGCATCGGCCGGTCACCATCCTGACCTCGCTGGCCGCCCTGGTGCAGCTCGCTCCGGGGATGGTCGCCGAGGTGACCTCGCTGGCCCGGGAGATCCTGGCCGACGCCGAAGCCGCCGGTGACGACGACGGCGATGACGAGGCCGCCGAGTAGCGGACAGTGCGATGCCCCCGGAGGAGGAAATCTCCGGGGGCATCGAGTCTTATCGGGTCTTGCTCTTACGTGGTTCTGCGGATTCCGTACCGGCCGCTCACTCCACGCTGGCGAGGGCGAACGCCGCCTCCGGCGAGTCCTCGCCGGCCTTCTGCGGACCGGCGCCCCGCAGCGGGACCTCCTTGATGAACCAGGCCAGCACCGGCACCAGCACGGCGAACGCCAGCGCCCACCAGAACAGCCCCGACGTCGCGTACGCGATGGCGTGCTTGATGGCCTTGACCATCGGCGCGACCTGATCGGCCGGCAGGAGCTTGGCGAGCTGGGCCATGCCCTCGGTGCCCAGGTTGCCGCCGAACTGGTCGACCATCGCCGCGGCCTTGGGACCGGCGGTCTCGGTCATGCTGTCCCGGAGGCGCGAGTTGAACACGGCGCCGAAGATCGACACCCCGAACGAGCCGCCGATGGACCGGACGAAGGTGGCGGTGGAGCTGGCCACGCCGAGGTCCTTCATCTCCACGCTGTTCTGCGCGATGAGCAGCGTGGTCTGCATGAGGAAGCCCATGCCGAGGCCGAGCAGCACCATGTAGACCGACGACTCGAGCCGGCTGGTGTCGTCGGCGAGCCGGGTCAGCAGCAGCATCGCCACGGCCATGATCGCGCCGCCGATGATCGGGAAGATCCGGTACTTGCCCGTGTTGGTGATGATCCGGCCGATGGCGAACGAGGTGACCAGCACGCCCATCATCATCGGCAGGAGCAGCAGGCCGCTGTTGGTGGCCGAGGCGCCCTGAACGGTCTGCTGGTAGAGCGGCAGGAAGGAGACGACGCCGAAGAGGGCGAAGCCGACCAGGAAGCCCATGCCGCTGACCACGCTGAAGTTGCGGTTCTTGAAGATGTGCAGCGGCAGGACGGGCTCCGGGTGACGCCGCTCGACGAGCAGGAAGACGCCGAAGCTCACGAGCGCCAGCGCGGCCAGACCGAAGATCTGCGGCGAGGCCCACTCGTACTCGCCGCCGCCCCAGGTGGTGATGAGCACGATCGCGGTGATGCTGATGCCGAGCAGGGCCGCACCCAGCCAGTCGATCTTGTGCTCGGTCTTGCGCACCGGCAGGTGCAGGAAGAGCAGCAGCATGACGAAGCCGATCGCGCCGATCGGCAGGTTCATGTAAAAGATCCAGCGCCACGAGGCGTGGTCGGTGATCAGACCGCCGACCAGCGGGCCGGCGATCATCGCGATGGCCATGATGCCGCCCATGAGGCCCTGGTACTTGCCCCGTTCGCGGGGCGGGACGAGGTCGCCGATGAGGGCGAACGCGCCGACCATCAGACCACCGGCGCCGAGGCCCTGGAAGGCCCGGAACGCGATGAGCTGGGTCATGGGGTTGACCGCGTCGTTGAGCCAGCCGAACTCGCCGGCCGCGCCGGAGAGCATCGAGCCGATCATGAACAACACGACCGAGGTCAGGAAGACCTTCTTGCGCCCGTACAGGTCGCCGAGCTTGCCCCAGATCGGGGTGGACACCGAGGTGCCCAGCACGTACGCGGTGACGACCCAGGAGAGCTTCGACAGACCGCCGAGTTCGCCGACGATCTTCGGCATGGCGGTCCCGACGACCATGTTGTCGAGCATGGCCAGCATCATCGCCAGCATGATTCCCGGCAACACGAGCCGCAGATTCGGCTTCGCGATGGACGGTTCGGGGATGGTGGACACGAGCGGTGCTCCCTCGATCAGACTTGGCGTCGGATCAGCTTACTTGCCGACCGGCTAGCGAACTTACTAGCCGTACGGTAAGTTGATTACTAGCCGCGCGTCAAGTGCAATGGAATATCGGATCTCCGCGGGAGCAGAACATGAGCGAACAGCAGGTCGAAGGCCGGGACACGCGGTCGCGTATTCAGGCCGTTGCGCTGGAGCTCTTCACTGAGCAGGGCTACGACAAGACGTCCCTGCGGGAGATCGCCGAGCGGCTCGGTGTGACGAAGGCCGCACTCTACTACCACTTCAAGAGCAAGGAAGAGATCGTCGAGAGCTTCATGGGCGACCAGACCGCCCGGATCGAGAAGCTCATCGAGTGGACCACCGAGCAGCCCCGCACCCTGGCGGCGCGCAAGGAGTTCCTGCGCCGCTACGCGGACAGCATGATGGAGGTCCAGCACCACAAGATCATGCGGTTCTTCGAGCGCAACCAGGCCACGATGAAGGACCGCCGCCCGGCGAAGGACTTCCGCGGGCGGATGCAAGGCATGATCGACTTCCTGGTGGACGCCGACGCCACCCCAGGGCGGCGGCTGCGCGCCTCGATGGCGCTGTTCACGCTGCACGCCTGCTGGTTCGTCCTGGACCCCGACAAGATCAGCGACGAGGAGCGGATGAAGACCGCCCTGGAGATGGCCTACGAACTGATCGAGGGCTGACCCTCAGCCGATGACGGCGATCAGGTCGCCCTCCTGCACCACGTCGCCCTCGTTCACGGCGAGCCGGGTCAGGGTGCCGTCGGATTCCGCCATCACGGGGATCTCCATCTTCATGGATTCGAGGATGACGAGCGTGTCGCCGTCGGCGACCTGGTCGCCCTCGGCGGCCACGACCTTCCAGACGTTCGCCACCATCTCCGCACGGATCTCGTCGGCCATCGCGCCCCTCCCAGCAGTGGTCCGCCACACTGCGGACCTCTGCTGGTCATCCAACCATGCCGGAGGGTCAGGAGGTGATGCGGTCGTCCACGACCACCAGCTCGGCGAGCTTCGCCCGGAGCCGGCGCTTGAGGTCGTCGGGCGCGTTCTCCGCCCCGCAGCAGCGGGCCACCAGCGCCTTCACCTCGGTCTCGATCCCGTACTCCCGCAGACACGGCGAGCACTCGTCAAGATGCTGCTTGATCAGGTCACGACGCTCATCGGGGCACTCGAGGTCGAGGTAGAGATATACCTCGTCGAGCACGTCCTTGCACTCGTCGCTCATGATGCCGTCACCTCGTCGTGATCGGCCGGCGCGTTGATGATGCCGCGCTCGGCCGCGTAGCTTTCCAGCATCCCGCGCAGGGCCCGGCGGCCGCGGTGCAGCCGCGACATGACCGTGCCGAGCGGTGTGCCCATGATGTCGGCGATCTCCTTGTAGGAGAAGCCCTCGACGTCAGCGAGATAGACCGCCAGGCGGAAGTCCTCGGGCAGGGCCTGGAGGGCCGACTTGACGTCGCTGTCGGGCAGCCGGTCGAGTGCCTCGGTCTCGGCCGACTTCAGCCCCGACGAGGTGTGCGACTCTGCCTCGGCCAACTGCCAGTCCGTGATCTCCTCGGTGGGAGCCTGCACGGGCTGCCGCTGCTTGCGGCGGTACGAGTTGATGAAGGTGTTCGTCAAGATGCGGTAGAGCCACGCCTTGAGGTTGGTGCCCTCTTCGAACTGGTGGAATGCCGCGTACGCCTTGAGGTAGGTCTCCTGGACGAGATCCTCCGCGTCGGCGGGGTTGCGGGTCATCCGCAGGGCGGCCGGGTACAGCTGGTCGAGGAACGGCATGGCGTCCCGCTCGAACCGTGCGCGCCGGTCTTCCGTCGACTCCGTGGTCACCCTGGCCTCGCCCTTCCGGGGCCGTGACGTCACGGCCCGTCCCGCTGAGGATACGCGGGTGGCGGGCATGGCCGTCGCAACAACCGAAGCAGGCAGGCGGGTCATCTCGTCCGCAGCCGTCTCCGCCGACCACTCGGTCGACCCGATCCGGATCTTGAGCTGGTCGTCAGGCCTCGTCTTCGTCGCAGTGCGCACTGAATCACCCCTTCGCGGAGGAAACCCATTCAGGTCCTCCGGCCGGGACAACGCTCCGCGACCGTCGCGCATTCCATGCCGCGCCACCACAGCGGTGATGCAGGTCACGCGAGCAGCGCCTCCAGGGCGGGTGCGGAGTCGGCCAGACGCTGCAGCGGGATCAGCACCTGAGGCTCACGAAGCTCCCGGATCTCCGGTTTGCGCTCGTGGATCTCCAGCGCCAGCTCGGTGACGACGGGTACGCCCCGGCGACGAGCCGGGCCGGACCGCTTCGCCGGGCGTACGCCCGAAGCCTGCGCCGCCTCGATCCGGGCCGCCTCGGCGGCGCGGGCGACTGCCGAGGCCCAGCCGGGCGCGGGGACGGTCCCCCCGACGACCGGACGGGTGGCGTCCGCCTGTTCCGCGTATGGCCGCTCCTCGGGCTGCTCCAAGGTTCGCCAGGCGACCACCATGGCCCGGCGCTCCCGGGCGGTGGTGCCGCCCCAGACGCCGTGGCAGTCGCCGGCTTCCAAGGCCCAGGCGAGGCAGGCGCCCTGTACTGAACAGGTGCCGCACAGCGCCATGGCCGCGTCGGGTGGATCGGTCGGCGCCGGAAAGAACGTCTCCGGGTCGACGGATTGACAGACTCCCCTGGTCCGCCAGGCGGTGTCGGCCTGCTGCTCGGTGGCAGCCCGCAACAGTCTCGGGTCACGGCGCGCAGCCGCGACTTCATGTGGGCGTGGAACACGCGCCCGGGTCAAATCCACCCACCTCCCCCGTGGGTCCGGTGCCTCACCGCGCCTTAAGCTGCACGGTGCAAACCATTCCGGTACGGGTGTGAGAACCTGCACCGGCGCTGTGTTCTATCGCACAAACGCGTACGGAGACAAGAGTTCGTCTGGACATCGGCAAAATTTCCTGCCGACATTCCATCGTCAATCCGTCCTAATCCGGCATGGTGTGTGTCCCTGCATCGATTACCGGGTGTCACCGGATGGCGATGCGCGCCGATCAGAAAAGTAGACCTGCTTCGATGGGGTCGATCAACCCGGGGCCGTCGTTTCGAACGTCCCCAACTGCGGATCCCACCGCCCGGATCTCGATTGTGGACAAATAGTCGTCTCCGGCCGAGGTGAGCAGGTCCTCACTCGGCGTAGCAGAAAGCCAGTCGGCCCACCGCTCCGGGGGCAGCAGCAGCGGCATGCGGTCGTGCACCTTCGCCAACTCGCCCCGTGCGGGCAGCGTGATGACGCTGAAGGTCAGCAGATCGCCCTTCACGCCCCAGATCCCGCCGAGCGTGAGGTCACATCCGTTCATGTAGTAGGCCTGCTTGCCGGTGGGCGATCGGGTCCACTCGTACCAGCCGTCGGCCGGGACGAGGCACCGGCGGCGCTCGAAAGCCGGCGCGTATGCCCGGGAGGTGGCGACGGTCTCCGCGCGCGCGTTGATCATGCGGGAGCCGATGCGGGGATCGGTGGCCCACGGCGGCACCAGGCCCCACCGGGCGACCGTCAGCACACGCGCCTCACGACTGGCCGAGACGCGCACGATCGGCACCCGGTCGGTCGGAGCCACGTTGTAGTCCGCCGTGACGGCGCCCTCGGTCTCGTCGAACGCCTCGAAGAGGCGGCTGAGATCGGCCGAGGAGCGCGTTGTCGCATAACGCCCGCACATGAAATTGAACCTACCCGCATGGTCCGACAAGCCGCCGGAACGGTAAGAATGGGCGGGTGACGAAGCGCGCAGTGCCCTGGACCGCACCGACCGCCATCGATCCGCTGAACTCCGTCGTCCGGCTACCGGGATCGAAGTCCATGACGGCCCGCGCGCTCGTCCTGGCGGCGATCTCCACCGGGACATCCACACTGGACAACCCGCTGCGCGCCCGCGACACCGAACTGATGGCGAGCGGACTCCGCGCGATGGGCGTCAGCATCTCGACCGTCGACGACGACCGCTGGGTGGTCCGCCCCCGCCCGCTGGCCGGGTCCGCCCAGGTCGAGGTCGGCGCGGCCGGTTCGGTCATGCGCTTCCTGCCGCCGCTCGCCGGGCTGGCCAGCGGCGCGGTCACCTTCGACGGCACCGCCCGAGGCCGGCAGCGGCCACTGGGTCCACTGGTCACCGCGCTGCGCGGGCTCGGCGTACGCCTGGACGCCAGCGCGGCCGACGGACTGCCCCTGACGGTCTATGGCCAGGGCCGCGTACGCGGTGGCGAGGTGGCCGTCGACGCCTCCCCGTCCAGCCAGCTGCTATCGGGTCTGCTCCTGGCGGCGCCCGATTTCGACCGCGGGCTGACCCTGAGTCACACCGGACCGGCCCTGCCCCGTGCCCCGCACCTGCGGCTGACGGTCGAGATGCTGCGGGCGGCCGGCGCGGCGGTCGACGACACGACCCCGGACAGCTGGCGGGTGGAACCGGCCCGGCTCGCCGGGCGCAGCTGGCTGATCGAACCCGACCTCGCCACGATCGCCCCGTTCCTGGCGGCCGCCCTGGTCGTCGGCGGGCGCGTCACGGTGCCCGGCTGGCCGCGCAGCACCCTGCAGGCCGGCGACCGGCTGCGCTCGGTGCTGACCCGGATGGGCGGCTCGTTCCGGCTCACCGAGAAGGGCATGACCGTCCGCGGCGGGCCGCAGATCCGCGGGATCGACGTCGACCTGCGCGACCAGGCCGAGCTGAGCCCGGTCGTCGCGGCGCTGGCCGCCCTGGCCGACGCGCCGTCCACCCTGCGCGGGCTCGCCCATCTGCGTACGCAGGAGAATGATCAGGTGGCCGCGCTCGCTCGGGAGCTCGCCGCGCTCGGCGCCGGGGTCGTCGAGCACGAGGACGGGCTCGCCATCGAACCCCGCCCGCTGACCGGCACCGTCTTCGAGACCTACGACGACCACCGGATGGCGCACGCCGCCGCGCTCCTCGGCCTGAAGGTCCCCGGCGTAGTCCTGAGCGATGTGGCGTGTACAGCCAAGACGCTCCCCGGTTTCCCGGCACTATGGAGTGCCATGGCGGGTGCAAGCTCTTGACGGCGAAACGGCGCGAGTACGACGAGGACGACGTCCGCGTCCGGGCGACCCGTGGGTCCCGGCCCCGGACGCGTACGCGGCCCAAGCACGACGACGCGATCGAGGGCTTCGTCGTCGCGGTCGACCGGGGCCGGTACACCGTGGACGGGCCCGACGGGACGACGGTCACCGCGATGCGCGCCCGCGAACTGGGCCGCAAGTCGGTCGTCGTCGGCGACCGGGTGGCCCTCGTCGGCGACGTCAGCGGCAGCGCCGGCGCGCTCGCCCGGATCGTGCGCATCGCCGACCGCGAAAGCGTGCTACGGCGTACGGCGGACGACGACGACACCACGACCGAGGGCCGGATCGAACGGGTCGTCGTGGCCAACGCCGATCAGCTCGTCATCGTCAGCTCGCTGTCCGACCCGCCGCCCCGGACCGGGTTCATCGACCGGTGCCTCGTCGCGGCGTACGACGCCGACATCGAGCCGATCCTGCTGCTCACCAAGTCCGACCTCGCGACGCCGAACGAGATCCTCGACTACTACGCGGCCCTCGACCTGCCGCACCTGCTCACCGGGCCGGACGCCGACCTGACCCCGATCCGCAAGGAGCTGGCCGGGCACGTGTCGGTCCTCGTCGGACACTCGGGGGTGGGCAAGTCGACCCTGGTCAACCGACTCATCCCGGGGACCGGGCGGGCGGTCGGCGAGGTCAGCGCCATCGGCAAGGGACGGCACACGTCGACCAGCGCGGTCGCCCTACGGCTGCCCCCGATCGGCAAGTCCCGCAAGGATCCGGGCTGGATCATCGACACCCCCGGCGTACGCAGTTTCGGGCTGGCCCTGGTCAGCGCCGACAGCGTGCTGCACGGCTTCCCCGACCTCGTCGAGGGGACCGTCGACTGCCCGCCCAACTGCGACCATCTGCCCGGGGCCGAGTGTGCGCTGGACGCCTGGGTCGCGGCGGGCCACGCCGACGAACGGCGGCTGGCCTCGTTCCGGCGGTTGCTGGCCTCGCGTACCAGCAGCGACCTGGACGGCTAGGCGGCGCTAGACGTCGACATGACCCCCGGTACGCCAGTACAGCCCCTGCTCGCGGCCGAGCAGCCCGGCGTCGATCAGATACCGCCGCACCGACACGTAGTCGTCCCAGAACGCCCGCAGGATGGCGTTGACCTCGACCTCGGTGTACCGCACACCGGGCTCGAAGGCGTACGCGATCTGCTCGAGGACGAACCGGCGTTTGCCCATCCGGGCCGGCATGCTGACCAGGCGGCCGTCCGGCCCGAAGAAGGTACGCAGCACGGCTTCCCGCCGCTTCTCCTCGTCAGCCTGCTCCGTCATCCTTCCGAACCTACCCGCCCCCGGCACACGCCCGTTGATCATGGAGTTTCCGGTGCCGACACACCGCCGACACCACAGTTAACTCCAT
>NZ_JBFBAZ010000078.1:0-36870 GCF_040682475.1 Hamadaea sp. NPDC051192 | reverse complement strand
GCGACGTGGGCGATGTGGTTGTAGGAGGTGTAGCCGGCGATCAGGGTGACCAGGGTGGCGCTGATGCGGGCGGCCAGGGTTGTGGTGAGCAGGCTACGGCCGGTGGTGGTCGCTGGTGGGGTGGGTGGGGTTCGGGGCTGTGGGGTGGGGTTTGGGGTCATGGTGGTCATCGCTTTCGAGCGTGGGCGGGTCGGGGCTCACAGGTCCAGTGCTGGTGGCTCACACGGGCTCACACACCCGCTGAGCAGGCATCACACGAACTCACACATGCCACGTGCGGCGTCGACGTGTGCGCCTGGGTGTCGACGGTGGTCGGGGCCGGTTACCGGGTTGGGCGTGAATGAGGCTCACAGGGGCTCACAGGTGTTGTGGGTTGGGCTCATGCGGTGTCCGGCCGTGGGGCCGACGTTGGGGGGAGTGGCTCGCGACGGTCGGGGCTGGATGCATCACTACCAGTACAGATGGATGGATGCCGATGTGCCTTGGGTGGGGAGGGGCATACCCCCCTTGTTATCCCCATTCGGGTTCTTCCCCTGATGCTTCGCACCCGCGCAGCAGTGCCCGGCCCGCCGACTCGAGGTCGGCAGGTCGCTGCCTATGTGTCACGAGCCGGTGATCAGCCGGTTCGCGGCGCGCCCACGTCGCGCAGCTGTACGAGGGGCCTGGCTGTTCGCCTGCCTGCCGGCGGGCTCGGAGACCGGGCAAGGAACTCCGTTGTCGGGCTGGGTTCTCGGGGGCGGCTGGTGTTAGTAGCCCCCGTATCCCTCTTAGCCACCTTTTGGGGCCTCTGATTACAGGCGATCATGGAAAAGTTTTCGCTCTGCCCGTAAACCTGGCACCGGGCGGTACTGCGTATGACCAAACGGCAGCGGGAGTGGCAGCAGCCCCGGCAGTAGGGGGCTCTGACGCACTGCTCCCCCTACTGCTACCCGCAGAGCGAGGTATCGGCAGCTCAACACCGGTCTCACACGGATGTTGACAGGTCAGACTTCCCTTTCAGGGAACCCCAAAGACGCCACGTCCAGATAAGAAGCCAACCCAGCCCAGATACGGCTCAGCCGATCCTCCGCAGCCGACCCATCTTGTCTGTCGACGACGCTCGCCGTGGGCTGGTAGAGCGCGGCGAGGAGTGGGGAGACGGTGCTCTTGCCGGAGCATTCTCTCCGACCAGTGCGATTCGGCTGCCGGGTCCGGGCTGGCGTCCGAATACGCGGGGCCGACCCGGCTGCCAGCCGGCGAGGCTGCGGATGCCGGTGAGCCCGGCGCTGGTCATCGCCTGCTGGTATTGCTCGATCGCGAACAGGCTCATGACGTGGGTGTCGTGGAACTGCCGAATGGGTTCCAGGGTGTCGTGGTCGGCGACTAGGTAGTGCATGTCCATGTGTGCGGGGACAGGAAGCCGTCAAGGGTGGAGCGGGCCCAACCTGACGGTCGTGCAGCTATCGGTGGTGGCGGCGGGCGACGACCCGCATGGCTCTTGCCGGTTCGACTCCTTCGACATGCGAGAACATCTGGACGAGTGCGGCGAGGTGGTTGGCGGTGCCTCAGCCGACGTCGAGCACGCTGTCCGCGCTCGGGGTGATGCGTCCCGGATGAGCGCCGCGATCTTACCCGTATCGCTGACGTGGTCCTTGTCCATGCCGTGCTGTAGAGATTGTCGTAGATGTCGGCGTTGTACATCGTCGCCTCCGAGTGGCGCGGTCGCGGCGCCTGATGGTGGCAGCTATGCGTCCGAGCCTGGGCTGGACGTGCTGGAGGGTGACGCTTCGGTGATGGTCCGCTGTGGGCGTACGTCGGCGACGAGGTGAGCACGGACCTGGTCGGCGATGGCTAGTCGTTCGGCCAGCGAGAGTTCCCGGGAGGCTGTGTGGGCGAACGCGTTCTCTGGGTGGCGTGGAATGACGTGTAGATGCAGGTGGGCGACGTCTTGTCCCGGTGGGCCGAGGTTCATGCGGATGGTGATCCCCGTGGCGCCGGTCGCGTCGCGGACAGCTGCGCCCACGGCGTTCCACGCGTTCACGAGCTCCAGTTCCTCATAAGGGGACAACTCCTGCATGGTGGTGCGGTGGCCGACGGGTACGAGCAGCATGTGCCCGCGGTTGCCGGGACGTTGATGCTTGGCGGGAAACGTCACGAACCGCTCGGTGACTGGGATGCACACGCCCTGATCGGCCAGGCTGGCGATGATCTGGCAGAACGGGCAGCTGCGCTGATCGGTGCCTCGCATCTGTGCCTGCGGCTCGGCGGGGGACGGGGGACTGTGGTCAGCGTTGGGCATCGTGGCCTCCGCACAGGTTGATGATCATGTCGGTGATAGATGTGAGATCCCCGGTGGCGTCGAGGACGGTGTCGGCGATCGCGCGCAGCTGCTCGCGTTCGGTGGTGTAGGTGTCGGCTAGCCAGCGGGCGCTGTCGCCGATGCGGCCGAAATCGTTGCCACGGCTGGCGTTGTTGATTCGGGCGGCTTGGGTGGCAGGGTCGATGTCGAGCATGATCACGATGCCGAACCGGTCACGAAGGCTGGCGAGGTTCGCGGCGACCCCGCACAAGATCAGCGGCCGTTCGCGGCTACCCGGAGTCTCGATGGTGATGAGCTGGTCGAGCACTTGGGAGTTGAAGATCCACCGGTGATCGCGCAGCCAGCGTAGGTCAGGGTTGGCCGGACGGGTGACACGCGTGTGGGTGTGGTCAGCCCAGTGCGCCAACCCCGGGTAGGCGTCCAAGCTGATGGCCCGCCGGCCGCGGCTGATCAAGGCGCGGGTCAGCGCGGACTTGCCGCTTCCCGATACCCCGGTGACCAGGACCGGCGGGGTCATCGGTTCGCCTGCTGTCCACTGGCCGCGACGATGCTCGCCCGGCTGCAGCCGGCGGGTTCCGGCGATGTCAGCTCGCGTGGCCGCTGTTCCAGGTCGGGTAGGAGGTCGAGCATCCGGTCGATGGTGATGCACCGCTGATTCCAGTAGATGCGTTGCTGATCGTAGACGCGCGCCGGCAGCTGGCCGGTGATCAGGTCGCTAAGTGGGTAGGCGGTGGTGAGGCGGTGCAGCAGCGCCAGCCGCGCGCTGGACACGATCTCGGCAGGTGCCAGCGGTCCGCCGGCGCCGAGGTAGGCAGCGGTGACGGGGATGCCGATGTCTTGCCAGCGGACGCTGGTGGCGGCGGTGCCTGGGTCGAAGGCGATCCGGTCCCAGACCGACATCGCCAGACCCGGCTGGCGGTGCAGGACCCCAGCCGGCGTCGGCACCGGCGTGATCGTGGGGATGGCGGCTGCGGACCATTCACGCTGGACGGTCATGTTGAACAGCTCGTACGAGTGGTGGCCGCCGCGTTGGGGCAAGGTTTTGACGAACAGCGGCCTGCCGGTGGTTTCGGCGCGGGCGTGCACACCGGCGGTGCCCGACCACACCCGATCGATGCAGATGACCTCACGCCGGTGGCGGTTTTCCCGTACGCGGCCGATGTCGGGCAGGATCGACCGCATCAGGCACCACCCCAGATGTCACGGTGGCGGCCGTACCAGCGGGCGAACTGTGCGAACACGCTGGTCTGCGACCAGTCGTCGTGAAAGGCACGCTGCTGCGAGTGGGGGAGGGCCGCCAGAGGTTGGTGGGCGCCGAGTGGGATGTAGACGGTCCATAGCGGCAGCTGATCGGACTCTCCGACGGGCTGCCGGGCGAGGTGGCCGGTGCGTCGGTGGGTGAAGGTGACCACCCCGTAGGCGTCGGCGTAGGCGAGCGCGGCCGTCGACGTGCACGCCCGCGTCGCGGTCAGGTCGGCCAGGTGCGCGACCGCAGTCGCACCGCCGGCGGTGATCAAATGTTTGACCAGGGCACCCGGATATCCGGCGAGGTCGTCGAGGCCGAAGCCGGAGTCTTCGACGATCAGTGGCCTGCCGAGCTCGGCGTAGGCATGTTTGGCCTTGCCCGCAGCGATCACCGCCACGTCGGTCGACTGCAGCTCCGGCAGCGACAGGTCCACATGTTCGAGGTCGATGCCGTAGGCCAGGACGTGGTCGGCGGCGATCGCGTGTTTGGCTCGGCTGCCGGTGACCATCGCGATCGGCCCATCCCACGGCGCTGGCCGGCGCACCGAACACCAGTCCAGCCGAGCCGTCTCTCGCAGATCGGGCAGGGTGAACAGGTCCTGGCCGGCACGCAGATGTTCAGCGATCGATTCCAACGCGGGTGCCGGCCACACCCGTCCGTCGGCGAGCGTATCGGCGTCGAGTGGTAGTTCTTCGAGGTCGAACGTGCCGTTGGTGGCCAGTTCCGGACCGCTACGCGTCGCCGGATCCCAGGTGGTGATGCGGGCGAGGAAGATCGCATGGGTCCGCTCGCCGACGTGGCACACGCCGATCAGCTGGTGCAGGTCCGCCTGGCCGCCGGTTTCCTCGGCGACCTCCCGCCGGCAGGCGTCCTCGAGACTGGCATCATCGGGTTCGATGTCACCGCCGGGCAGCATCCAGAACGGCTCCTCACCCGGCTTTGCTCGCCGAATCACCAGCAGCCGGCCCGCCGGGGTGACCAGTAGGGCCCGGACCCGCTGTATCCGCGAAGTCGCAGTGACAGCAGGGTGCTTCTCGGCGGCTAGCTGCTGCAAGAACTCAGCTTTGCCTGCGGTGTACGCGGCTCGGTCGTCGGGATGCTCGGCGGCAAGCCGCTGCTTGAGACGGCTGTAGGCGGCAACCAGCTGCCGGTCGCCCCGTAGCCGATCACGTACCCGCAGGTAGCGATCCCATTGTGGGTCGTCTGCGGTCAGGACGTGAAGGTGTGCGACGCGGACGCCAGGTGTGGGCTCGGCGACGAACAGCATGCCACCGTGCTGGTGTTTGTCGCCGCGGAACTGATAGTTCGCCTCGTGCAGCGCGGCGATCACCTCGGCCGGGTGGGCGTCGGGATGCAGCCGGACCGCCACGTCGATGATCGGCTTAGAGGTGAGGCCCTGCACCGCGGTAGACCCGACATGCTCGACCCGGTCGGCCGCACCGTCCAGCGTGGCCCGGACGGTGCCGGTATGAGCGGCGGCGTGGGCAAACCATGCCGGATCATGCTTGACCACCTGTACGGTCCCGTAGGCCAGCCCGGCCACTGCAGGCGTGGCCGGCCAGCCGAACTCGCCGTAGGGCAGCCCGGCCAGGCCGTGGTGGATGCCCTGCGCCGGATAGGCGATGACATCCGGTGGCAGGTTCGCGGGGTCGGCCCAGACCAGTTCGCTACACCGTCCGGGTTCGGCGTTGACCGCGGAGCCGGTCCAACGGTCCGCCAGGTAGAACAGGCCGAGACGGTCGCTACCGCCGTCACCGGCACGGTGCAGCACATGCAGCAGCCGCAGATCGGCCTGATCGACCGCGACGCCGACCTCCTCCATGGCTTCCCGCCGCACCGCCTCGGCAGCGGTCTCATCGCGTTCGAGATGCCCCGACGGCAGCGCCAGCATCCCGTCGCCGTAGCCGGTCCGATCACGCCGCAGCAGGAGGATCGCGCCGTCTGCGCGGCGCAGGATCAGGTGAACGTCGATGATGCTGCGATGCCTCACCGGACCACATCCAAGGCCGCCGCCGAGGACGCCAGTTCGGCGTCGTCGGCCAGTTCGTGGCGGGAGGCGGCGGGTTCGCCGTCGCGGTAACACCACAACGGCTGATGCCGACCAGCTAGATACGCCAGGACCGGTTCGGTTTCCGCCCGGCCCGCCGCCGACCCGGACAACGGGGTGACTGCTTCGATATGGCTGGCCAGGCGAGCTTCGGCGATGTCGCCGTCTGGGTCGTGGATGCAGTTCAGCGCGACCGGCCGGGCGTGGCAGTCGAAGACCAGCGCCACCGCGGACGCGTGAGCACCGACGGTGGTCACCGTGTTCACGGTGAACGTCACCCGTGGTGGCCCTGCCGGCCGCAGCCCGGTTTCCTCGTCGGGGTAGCTTCCGGTCCTACAGCCACCTTTGGCGACGCGTGAAAACTGACCCTCTGGCACATCGGTGGTGGTGCGGGCCTGAACGGGGGTGAGCGGTGATGGCGGTTCTGGGCTCGGCTGTAGCTGATGGACGTTCAGCGGGAATACGCCGTCGGGGCTGCGGTAGCAGTCGGATATGAGGTAGATGCTGAGGCTTGCCATGTTGGCGGCGGGTGGTCCGTTGGCGAGGGTGGCTTCGAAGCCGCGGGTGTGGAAGTGGATGCGGATGATGTTGTTGTCGCTCCAGGTGGTGCTGTCCACGATGTATCCGGCGTGTGTGATGCCGTCGCGGAAGGCGGTCGCTGCCGTCGGGATCTGGTTGAGCGGTACGGGGATGCCGTCGAATCCGGCGATCCGGTAGATGCTGGTGTGGTAGCGGCACGGGGCGGTGGTGAAGTGTGCCCTGCCTGTTGTGGGTTGGGGATAGTCGGCGGCTGTGATCAGGACGGTCATGATCTGGGCGAGCTGGCGGGCGGTGTCGGATTGGACGGTTTCTGCAGCGCGGGTTGCCACGGTCGGACTCGCGGTGGTGGGTGTGGTTCGCGGCGTCCAGGGGTGGGTGATCGCGATCGTCGCGGTGCAGGTGGCGAGCATGCTCATGGCCGTCGCGATCCCCGCCAGTACCCAGATCAGGATGCGGCGGCCGGATACCCCCGGCGTCGCTGGGGGTGAGGGGTCACTGGTGCTATCGGGCTGGTTGGCGTGGTCCGCCGGTGGCGTGGCGGGGTTCGGCATCAGGAACTCCAGAGGTTGATCGGCGATCGCGCGGGGGAGGAGCACAGCCGCGGAACTGGGACTGTGTGGCGGCCAGGCCTCGCCGTGCGGGTTTCTGGTGGGCCGGACACGGCCAGCGCTCAAGGGTTCGTGCAGGCTGGGAACGCTGTCCGAAGCGATATAGATGTCACACAGGGCTGTTACGGCGGCGCGGACCAGATCAATGCCGCGCGGGTCCGCCACCAGCCGTCGAGGACGTCGTCGACGTGGCTGTCGTCAGGTGGTCATCGGTGGCCGCGTCCGGGCATCGTCGGTGCGGTGGGTGGCTCTGGGCGGCTGCCCAGTGGCGAAGCGCTGGCCAGTTGCCGGAATCGTGAGCGAGCGTGGATGGGCGCGTCGGCGAGCAGCCGGTCGAGCAGAAGCTGGTGTTCCAGGCGGGGCGTTGTGGCGTGGGGTTTCTCCCAGCCGTAGACGGTCTCCAGATCGATGTCGAGCTGGTGGGCCCAGTCGGGGAAGCCGTAGCGCAGTGCGACGCGCAGGGCGCGGATCTCACGGCCGGTCCAGTAAGCGACCGCGATCAGGCAGAGGCAGTCGGCTGGGTTCAGGCACCGTCGACTCTGGTCTTCATGGGCGAGGGTGGCCTGCTTGCGGGCGCGTTCGGTGGCGGCTTGGGCGTCGGCTGCTTGCTTGTGCTGTGCGACAGCAACCCAGGCTTGGGCGAGGGTGCCGCCGGTGATCAGGAGGAGGTCGGCGGTGCGCCAGAAGCCGGCGTCGTGGGGGTTGTGGCCGTTCTCGGCGGCGCTGATCGCGGAGATGCTGCGCCGCATCACGGCGGCGAGGTGTTTCTGTGTCCACCCGGCGTGCTTGCGGTAGGCGGCCAGCTGCCGGCCGAGTTGCATGCAGGCATCGACGTATGCCGACCACATGCCGTGTGCGGTCCTGTCTACGTCTGTCGTGGGCTGCTCGCGGTTCACCGGGTGCTCCGCAGGGTCACGGTGACGGGAGCGGCGGGTGTGCGGGTGGGTTGGTCGGCGGTGCAGTGGGAGGTGTGGGCGGCTATCTGTGGATCCACGGGCCGTGGCCAGGCGGTGCAGGGCATGCCGATGCAGGCCAGCAGCCATGCGGGGGCTTGCCGCCACGCTAGGGCCCATTCGCGGGCTTCGCACCAGCCCACCTGCCAGCTGTTGCCGTTGCCGTTGGTAGTGGCGCACCCGTAGCAGATCCGCTGTTCGTTGACGGTCAGCCACGGCCAGCTGCGGCTCAGCTGGAGCGGACATCCGATCGGATGATGTCGGCGCAGCACGTCCCGGATGTCGACGCGAAGCTGCTCGGCGGTCAGGATCTGTGGCTGGTGGTTGGTGTCACGGATCGACCCGTCGCAGTAGACGCTCAGCTCGGTCGGGCCAAGGGTTCCCGGCACCAGGAGCCGATAGTCGATGTGTCGGCCGACCGGAGTGTCGTGCGGTGTAGCAGGAGCGGGCTCTGGGTGGGAGGCGAGCAGCATCGTGCTGCCGCGCAGCAGCCCGAGCAGGGTGCGGATCGACTGCGCCCACCTGGCGTGCGGGCAGGACGCGAACCCCGCGCGCCCGGGGCAGCCGGAGCAGGTCGCACGACACCATGGGAAGCGGCTGGTGATGACCGGCCGGTGCCGGTCGTGGACCGTTACCGCATAGGCCTCGTGCTCGGCGAACGTCCACCGCCGGTACCCGAGTCCGGGAACGTGACATCCGCCGTCCTCATCAAACCGGGGCCGCGGCGACTCGATCCAATGCCCGGGTTCGGTGGTGACGTCGGTGTTGGTGATGTACCGGCCGTCGATCTGCCGGAACAGCTCGCCGAGTGGCACCTGCCGGCCGGAACGCTGATCCTTCTGCCATGGTGCCAGGGATTCAGTCTCGATCATCGACAGTGCGCTCCATTTCGAAATGAGGAAGGCTAGGCCCGCCTGGCGTGACGCCAGGCCGGCGCGCAGGTGCGGTGTGGTGCCACGGTGCGGCTGCTGGTCGGCGGGCCCGGCGAGTCCAGGCCGCGGTTGTTGTGCTGGTGAAGCAACAGCGGCTTGTCATGGGCAGCTGGGACAAGACGCGGGCGTACCCTCCGCGTCTTGTCCGGTCAGGCGGGCGACTGAATAGTCGGAATGCGACGGTTTGGACGACGGTCATCAGGTTCGAGTCCGAAGCCGGCGCCACAGCGACACGGACCTTGTCCTAATCCAGTAGCCGGCCGTCGGCGGGAGCGATCATCAGCAAGTCGGTGATCTTCGATCCGTCCCGTCTTCTAGCCGCAGCCGCGACGCCTGCTCTACGGCGAGGTCGACGAGATTGCGGGTGGCCGCCACTGCGGTCGTCAACTCCGGTTCTGTGACGGTGTCGAGAATCGCGTGCAGCCGAAGGGACGCTGGTCGGAAGGTCAGCGCAGCGGTCTGGGGCACCTTGGCCGCCATCCGTTTGTGGTCGCCGCGGGCAAGGTATTTGGCTGCCACAGCAACCCTTAGCAGGCTGGTGGCGCCACCGGCCGGATGCGCGGGCCGGGCGGGGTCGGTGTGCGCGGCGAGCAGATCCGTGCACGACCGCGGATCCGCGTCGACCCCGATGTGGTCGAACACGATGTTGCCGTCCGCTGGGACGCGAGCTGTCTGCCGTGGCCACACGTATATGTCGATCCACAACGCGGCGTCCGTGGTCTGGACACAGACTGCCTGGTAGTCGCCCCCGACGGGCGCGTTGCGTGGCGCGGTGACGGCGGCTAGGGCCTGTCCGCCGAACGCCGCCGCAAAGATGTCGCGACCCTTGCTGGGGCTGGTGTGCAGGAGCGGCACGGCGATCAGGTCCAGATCGGAGAAGGCGTCGCCGTGGCCGCGGCCGAGCGAGCCGACATGGATGAGGGCGCCGATGCGATGGTCGCAGGCGGCTTCGATCAGACGGGCCAGGGCGATGTCACGTTCGGCCTCGAGCCGAGCCAACCGGCCGTTTAGGGACATGCAGGCGTCAGGTTTGGTGATCATTGGGTTCTCCAGCGCAGACGGCGGCGAGGGTGATCATGGCGGGTCCGTGATTCCAGAAGGGGCAGGCAGATCCGGCAGGGGCCGACGCCGGGTGGCGAATGTGGTGCTCTGCTATCGGCCACAGCCGCGATCTGGCTGCGGGGCGCGGACGCCCGCGGCGCCTGCACGTGGGCTTCACCCGTGGGCCTTGGTCGGATCCGGTCGGCCGCCTGACTGAGCGGCTGCCTTTCGGAGAGGGCGGATGCTGCCCGGCGGGTCATCGGCGGACCTTGGCCGCTGCGGGCACGTGCGCCGCGAGTGTGCCGCTGTCGATGGTTAGGGTCATCTCCGGCCGGTCGAGAGTCCTGGCCGAGTCCACGACCAGGATCGTCGTGCCGACTCGTGTCAGCTCGCGCAGGTGGTCGGCCACGCTGAGGCCGATCGCCGGTGGGAGTGCGCGGAATGGTTCGTCGAGCAGCAGGAGCGGTTTGCTGCGTAACAGGGTGACAGCCAGGCACAACATATGAATCTGGTCGGCGGGCAGCAGTTCGGCCGGTTGCCGCAGTCGGGCGGCCAGCGGCGGGAACATATCGAGGACCTGGTCGCGGGTGGTTCGCCGTGCCCGGCGCATGGGCCACGCCAGGTGCAGGTGGTCTGCGACGGTCATGGTCGGCCACACGCGGTGCCGCTGCGGGGCGTAGGCGACGTATTGGGCCACGCGTATCGTTTTCCAGCCGGTGGTGTCGTGTCCGGCGATGGTGATGGTGCCCTTGTGTACGTCGGTGTGGCGGGCAATCGCGCGGAGCAGGGTGGACTTGCCCGACCCGGTGGGCCCGTCCAATTGCGCGATCACGCCGCTGGGCAGGGTGAACGTCACCTGCCGAAGCTGTGCGGGGGAGTGGCCGTATGTGACCTGGTCGAGGTTCAGCACGCCGGGTCTCCCGCCGTGTGTGAGTCGCAGGTCGCTGACTGGCCGGCGGCCGTAGCATCGATTCTCGATTTCTTGATCATGTGGTTGTCCCGGTTGATGGCTCGGCGAACAACGCCGCGGATGTGGTGTGGGTGGGGTGGTCGATGGGGCGGGTGGCAGCCAGGGTGCGGCTGGTGATGGTGCGGACGGTGTCGGCGACCAGTGGTCCGAGGAGTAGGTGCGGTTCGGCGATGAGGGCTGCCAGGCCGTTGTCGACGCGGTCGGCGAGGAGATGGCCGAGGCGGCCGACGACGATCGGGGCGAGCCCTTCGCCGGGTTCGTCGAGCAGCAGCAGCCGCGGGTTGCCCAGCAACGCGCGGGCCAGGGAGAGCATCTGTTGTTCGCCGCCGGACAGCCGGTCGGCGCGATGGCGGAGTCGGGCGGCGAGTTCTGGCATGGCGTCGAGGATGTTGGTGGGTGCGCCGCGGGTGGGGCTGTATGCGCGGGCGACGGCGAGGTGTTCGGCGACCGTCAGCCGGGTCCACAGCCGGCGGCCCTGCGGGACCAGGGCGATGCCGGCGCGCAGCACGTCTGCCGGATGTCGCACGGCGTAGGGCTTGCCGTCGACTGTGCGTCGGGCTCCGGGTGCTGGATGCAGGCCGGCCAGAGCGTGCAGCAGGGTGGTTTTGCCGGCGCCGTTGGGGCCGATCACGACCTGACCGTGGCCGACGGTGACGGTCAGGTCGACGTCGGTCAGCACCGGTGCCGCCATGCCGTGCCCGAGGTGCGGCACGTGGGCTGTCATCAGGGTGGGTGCCGTGTCGGGGCGTGCCCGGCCGGTAGCGACTGGGGTTCTGCCGAGGTAGGCCTGGCGCACGGTGCTGTCGGCGCGGACCTCGTCGATGGTTCCGGTGGTCACGTGCTGGCCGTGGTGCAGGACGGTGACGTGGTCGGCAACGTCGCGGACGAGGTCGAGGTTGTGGTCGACCAGCAGGACGGTCACATCGGTGCTCAGGGCGAACACCACTGACCGCAGTCGTCGGAGGTCGTGGTCGGACAGGCCGGCGGAGGGTTCGTCGAGCAGTAGCAGCCGGGGTCTGGCAACCACCGCGATGGCGAGTTCGAGCAGCCGCTGCTGCCCGTAGGACAGGTTTCCGGCGAGTGTGGCGGTGTGCTGATCGAGGCCGACCATCTCCAGGATCACCCTCGCGTGCTCGGCGGGCGCCGAGTGTCGCGGGATGGCGACGGCGAGGTGTTCGGCGACGGTCAGCTTCGGGTAGATGGCCGGATGCTGGTGTGTGCGGCCGATCCCTGCCGCGACCCGCCGGGGTACCGACAGTCCGGTGATGTCGGTCCCGTCGAGCAAGAGCCGTCCGTTGGTCGGCCGGAGGCTGCCGGCGATCAGTTGCAGCAGTGTCGTCTTCCCGGCCCCGTTGGGGCCGATGATCGCGTGCCGGGCACCGTCGGCGATGGTCAAGGTCAACGGTTTGAGCGCGTAGAGGCCACCATAGTGTCGTTCGAGCTGGTCGAGTCGCAGGGTCATCGCGTCCTCCATTGCAGGAACCGGTTGCGGGGGATGGCTGCGGCGACGATCAGCAGCAGGCCGAGCAGCGCGATGCCGTGGCCGGTGTAGCCGCCGACCCAGTCCCGGACCGTGACCAGCGTCAGCGCTGCGAGTACCGCGCCGGGCATGGTGCCGACGCCGAGGATCGCCGCGGACAGCGCGACGACGGAGACGGCGAACCCGAGGTCGGCGGGGGAGATGTAGTGGGTGGCGGTGACCAGCAGTGCCCCAGCGAGTCCGGCGATTGCCCCCGCTGTGGTGTAGGCGGTCCACAGGTAGCGGCCGGTGGGGTGGCCACTGGCCCGCAGTCGCCGCTCATGTCCGGCGATGGCCCGTAGCCGCAGATCCCATCGGCTGCGCCGCATCGCCCAGATCCCGCAACACACTGCCGCGGTGACGGCGAGGACGTAGAGGTAGATCCATCCGTCGGCGGCCAGCGCGGCCATTCCCGGAAGCGGAGGCCGGGTGGGGACGAGGACGCCTTCGCTGCCGCCGGTGACGGGCGTCGCCGCAAGCGCGGCGACGTGGAGCAGCTCTCCGCACGCGAACGTGATCATCAGGAAGGTCACGCCTCGCGCCCGGATAGCGACCAGACCGGTCACGGCGGCGGCAACGGCTCCGATCACAGCGGCGGCCACCAGCTGGACCGCACCGTATCCGGCGGGCGTGCCGGCGAGCAGTGCCGCGGTGTAGGCGCCGACGCCGAGGTATCCGGCCTGGCCGAGCGCGGCCTGACCGGCGAGGTTGACCAGCTGCGCGCTGATCGCCAGCAGCGCCGTGATGAGGCCGAGGGTGGCGACGGACACGACGTAGGCGTTGGCGATCCACGGCAGCGGCACCGCGATCAGCAGCCCCGCGCCGGGAGCCAGGGTGCGAAGACGGCTGTTCATGCGGGCCTGCCGTTTAGGGTGGGCCGGGCGATGAGCACGGCGAGCATGGCGGCGGCGAGCAGGAACGGCACCATCGCCGCCGGTGCGAGCAGGACGCCGAGGGTCTGCAGCTGCCCGACCCCGATGGCGGCGAGGAGAGCGCCGCGGATCGAGCCGAGGCCGCCGACCACGACGATGATCAGCGACAGGGTGAGCACGGTGGCGTCGACACCAGGCGCGGGCCCGAGGACCGGTGCGCCGAGCACGCCGATCGTGACCGCTAGGGCGCATCCGGTGGCGAGGACGCCGGCTTGGACCTGGCGGGTGCGGATGCCGGTGGCGGCGGCGATCGGCTCGTCGTCGACGACGGCCCGGATCACGGCGCCGATCGTGGAACGGTCGATGATCAGGATCATCGCGGCGGCGAGCACGGCCGCGACGGCGATGAACAGCAGCCGCCACGACGGATACAGGTGGCCGAGCAGCGGCACAGAGCCGGGTAGTGGTGCTTCGGCGCGCAGGGGTTGGCCGCCGGTGGCGGTGGTGAGCAGGTCGGCGGCGACGAACGCACCGCCGAGGGTGGCCAGGCCTTGGTCGAGGTGGCGACCGGCCAGGGGTCGCAGCGCGATGGCGAGCATTCCGCCGGTGGCGGCGCCGGCGAGGGCGCCGACGGCGGTCGCGGCGGCTAGGCCGCCCCAGCCGCCGTCGGCCAGCCACCAGCCCAGGTAGGCGCCGGCGAGGTAGAGCGTGCCGTGGCCGAGGTTGAGCACGTCGGCCACACCCCAGATCAGGGTGAGACCGGAGGCGATGCAGAACAGCAGCAGCCCGTACGCCAGCCCGTCCAGGCCGGTGATGGCGTAACCGGACAGTAGATTCCAGTCCACGGCACGGCTCCGGCTAGTGGGCGGCCGGGCGGCGGCCGGTCGTGGTGTGCATGAGGTAGCCCGACAGCATCAGCCGCGGGTCCAGCAGCATCTTGCGCAGGCTGGCCAGCTGCTGTTCGGTCATCCCGGCGGCCAGCAGCGCATCGTTGAGCTGGTGGCTGTTGCTGTAGTGCAGCTGGCAGATGCCGGTCCCGCCGTGGTAGGTGCGGGCGTCGACGACGGTGGAGACCTTGGTCAGCCCGGAGTGCAGCATCGCCCCGTGCGCCTCGGTGGCCCAGGTGGTGCTCATGCCGCGTGGGGTGAGCACGTTGATCAGGGTGGTCTGGAACAGGTCGTGCAGGCTCGGGTCGTGGCCTTCGGGGCAGTGCCGCACCAGGTTCAGGTAGGTGCAGTCCCATTCGGACAGCACGATCGTGCCGCCGGGCCGTAGCCAGTCGGCCAGCTTCTGCAGCACTGTGAGGCGTTCGGGCAGGTGCATGAGCACCAGGCGGGCGTGGATCAGGTCGAAGCTGCCCGGGTCGAAGTCGCTGACCCGGATGTCTTCCTGCCGGATCCCGATGTTCGGCCCACTGGACAGGGCGGGGGCGATGTCGATCGCGGTGACGCGCCCGTCCGGGCCGACCTGCTCGGCCAGCCAGTGCGTGATCGTGCCCGCGCCGGGGCCGATGTCCAGGCACCGCATGCCAGGTGTGATCCCGGTGCTGGTCAGGACGTTGATGCTGTGCGGATCGAGGATGCCCGCGAGGTGCTGCAGCTGGTTGCCGCCTTCGGAGCTGGTGTTGTCGAAGCCGTAGCGCTGCTCGATGTCGGTGTTGGTCATGTCGGTGTCTCCTATGAGCCCAGGGTCGCCAGTTCGGCGATCTTGACGTTGGCCAGGACACCGCCATCGGCGGTGACACGGCGCAGGTACCACTTCTGCACAGGGGTGTGGTTGACCGGCCCGAACTGCCATCCGCCACGCGGGGACGGCACCTCGCCCAGGTGCGGCAGCGCGGCCATGATCGCCGTGGTGATCGCGCTGCGCCCGGCCGGCGGAGTCGGCGCCACCACGGTGGGCACGCCGGTGGTGGTCGAGCTGGCGGCTGCCGTGGTCGTGGCGGCCGACGTTGGCGCGGTGGCCTGGGTGAGGGCCATGTCGAGGACCATCGCGGCGTCCCAGCCGCACACGTGGTAGATGTTCGGTGTGGCGCCGGCGTGCTGGGCGGTGAACGCCGCGACGAACCGGCGGTTGGCGTCGGTGTCGATGTTGGCGGCGTAGTTCAGGACGGTGGAGATGCCTTCGGCCGCCTGGCCTTCGGCGGCCAGGACCGAGCCGTCGGTGAGGAAGCCCGCCGCGTACAGGGGCAGGTCCACGCCGAACTGGCGGTACTGCTTGACGAACTCCACCGCGGAACTGCCGGCGTAGAAGGTGTAGACGGCTTTCGCGCCCGAGGCTTTGATCTTGGCCAGGTAGGGTTGGAAGTTCGTCGTCGGGGTCGGTGCCCACGGGGTCCATTCCGGCTCGCCGCCGGGGTTGGCGAGCTTGCCGCCCTTGGCGGTGAACGCCTTGGTGAACCCGGTGATCTGGTCGTGGCCGCCGACGTAGTCGGGTCCGATCGCGTACACCGGGCCGTTGACGTTGGTGCGCAGGTAGTCGGCGATCGCGGCGCCGGTCTCCTGGCTCAACCAGGAGGTGTGCCAGATGTAGGTGGGGTCGATGATGGTGGACGGCCGGCCGCCGGTGCCGATCATCGGCACGCCGCGCTGGCGCAGCAGCGGATCGAGCGACAGCACAGTCTCCGCGGAGGCGTTGCCGACGATCACGTCGACCTTGTCCTGATCGAGCAGCTTCTTGCCGGCGGCGCGGACTGCATCCTTGCCGTCGCCCTCGTCGGCCTCGACGACTTCGACCTTGTGGCCGCCGAGCTTGCCGCCGTGCTGATTCAGATACAGCTGCCAGCCGGCCTTGATGTCGTCACCGGCGGTCTTGTACGGGCCCGACTGGGGCAGGATCAGCCCGACCCGCACGGTGTCAGAAGAGCTCTGGGTGTCATCGGGTTTCAACGCGGAACCGCTGCACCCGGACACCGCGACGGCGAGCGCCGTTGCCAGGACCCACGGGAGGCGTCTACGAAACATCAGCGTCCTTTCTCAAGGAGGGGAGAGGGGTGGCCGCACCCGGCTGAGTACGGCTGGGATTACGCAGGGGGCTACCGGCTGGCGACGCGTAGGCCAGGTGAAAGCTGCTGGCCGATGCGCTGGGCGAGGTCGGCCAGGGCGAAGGCGATATCGGCGGCATCGGCCAGTTCCGGAGCGAGCGCCGCCAGGGCGCTGCCGTCGGGGGTCGGCTGCACCACCAGAACTCCCAGATCCATGACCAGCATCGAATAGACGTGCTCTCCGGCTTCCAGGAACTTAGCGGTGGACCTCGCGAGGGACACCTCCCCGGACACGGCCGCGCACAGCTTGTCGGCCCGGTCCTGGCTCAGGCGGGGTGTGCGGGCCAAGACCAGGCCATCGGACGACATCGCGACCGCGTGGGCGATCTTCGGCACCGTCGCCGTCAGCTGGGTCAGCACGTCGCTGAACATGGCCAGACGGCCGGGATCTTGCGGACTCATCAGGAATCTCCTCGTGTCGAACGGCGGTGGTGCGCTGCGGACAGGGCACGGGCGACGGCTGCGACCTGGTGGCTTTGCCGCTCGGGGTCGATCCGCAACGCGCGGGGATTAGCCGGCGGCGCAGGTGGCGGCACGCGCCGTGCGACTTCGGCTGGATCGCGGCGCGGCAGGCCCGACCTGGTCGTCCCGGTGACTGCCGGTGACTCGAGGGCCGCCTGCCACGGCTCGTCGGCTTCGATGACGGGCAGTGCGACGTCGGTGTCCAGCCAGCTGGATCTCGCATGCTGGGGTGCAGGTGTCGGCCAGACCGGTGGGCCGACCGTTGGCAGGGTCGCCGTGTGATCGGCAGTCCTGGCCAGCGCCGCCCGTGGACCGGGAATGATCGGGGGGCGCCGGTCGGCGATCATGCGCAGGATGTAGGTGTTGGGCACGACTACGTTCGCCGCGACGCCCGGCTGGGTGGCTTCCAGCCAGACGGGCAGCCCGTACTGGGCGGCCACGATCCCTGAGACGGTCAGCCCGAGTTGACCGGGCTGCTCGGGGTAAGCCACCTGGCCAGCCAGGAGCAGATTGAAATGTGCCAGAAGGCCCGCCGGGATGCCGATACCGGTGTCACGGACAGTGATGTGCAGACCCCCGTCAGCCCACTGGGCGGACACCTCGACGGGGCTGTCTCCTGGGCTGTACTGGATAGCGTTGTCCAGCAACTCACGCAACACCACCAGCACGGCCGGGACCGCAGCAGTCCGGATCTGGCTCGGAGCAACTGCCCCGAATCGGATCCGCTGGTATTGCTCGATCTCCTGACCCGCCGCGGTCAGCACCTCAAGGGTGTCCTCATCACCGGAGTGGATTTTGCTGAGGCCGCGCTCGGCGAGAACCCGCAGATTGTCCAGGAACCGGCGCATACGGGTGATTCCATGATCGACAGCGAACAGCTTGGCGAGCAGCTCGCTGTCGGCGTCACGCTCGACCTCGTCCAGACGATGAATGATGTCCTCGACCAGGCCTGCGCCCCGGCGGGCGATCGTGGCCGTCGCCTCACCCGCGGCCGCCCGGTTCCCCGCTTCGCCCGCCAGCGCCGACTCTGCCGCGCCGAGCAGCCCGCCGAGGGCCGCCGCGACCCGGCCGATCTCATCACGACCGGTCACAGTGACCACACTGCGTCCAGCGAGCCGCTGGATGACCCCGGCTGCGCCGTCGCGGGTGGCGACCGTGCTCAACGCGTCTTTGAGCTGCGGCAGTCGCACCGTGCCGATCAGCTCTGCCTCGGTCTCCAGGCCGCGTAGACGCCGCGTTGTGGACCGAGCGACCGTGATGCCGATCAGCAGCGCGGCCACAACGCCGGCGACGGTCAGCGACCCTTGAGTGACGGCGATGCGGATCTGCGCGTCGCGGGCCGCGGCAACTGTCGTGGTGATGTCGCGGTGAACAACGATCTCGACCTGGCGCAGCCGGGCAGCCCTGGCGCTCATCGCCGCTGTCCAGGCCTTCGCCGTCGTCTCGACGCGCTGGTATACCGGGGTCCGGCTGACGACACCTTCCAGCCGCACCGCGTCCAGCACAGCGGCGCCGGTCAGCTGCCGGCCGAGCTCCACCCGCCAGCCGACCGTGCCCAGGGTGGTGAACGTCTTGATCGCGTCGTCGTACGCAGACCGGGCCGAGGCGATGTCCTGCGACAGCGACGGGGTCAACTGTCCCAGGGCTAGCGCCTGCAACACGGCTACTTGCTGCTGACCGACCGCCTCCGTGGCCCGGGCCAACGCTGCGGCCGCGCGGATCTGATCGGCCAGTACCGGATCGACGCCGGCCTGCGCAGCCGCGTCCTGATAGGTCAGCAGGTCCGCGACGATGATCCGATAGGCGAACATCGCCCCCGACAACGCCGCCGGTTTGCCTTCAGCCAGCCGCGACCGTTGGGCGTCCAAATCTGCCAGCCCGCTGTCGACCCGCCCGATGATCACGGTGATCGCCGCCGGCGCGTCCGCGATCCTGCCCGCCTGCGTCCGCCACGCCTCGGTGCGCTGACGGGTACGTTCCACCTGCTGCCCGTAGGCGGCCGCGACCTGCTGACCGGCGTCGGGCAGCAGCAGCGCCGCCAGCGCCGCCCGCTCCGTCTGCAATTCGTGTGCCAGATCCGCCGACGCCCCCGCCAATTGCACCAGCGACTGGGTACGTTCAGCGGCTCGCGCTGACTGCGCCGCGTTGTTCAGCGACCATCCTCCGGTCGTTACCGCCGCGGCCGCCATCGGCAGCAGAATGAACGCGGTCTTGACCCGGATCGGCAGATCCCGCATCCGCAGACTCCACCCGAATACGCGCCGTCCCACCGTCATCACCACCGCCCCGCCAGCGCGGCGACGGTCACCGGCGCTACAGCGATGCGGCGGCGGTTCAGGCTGTGCTCGACAACCGCCACCAGCACCTGAATGACCTGCTCGCGTTCCCGCGCGTCGCAGGTCAGCACCGGCACATCCGCGCTCACACTCAACGCTTCGGTGATTTCGCCGACCGAGTACAGCAGCTCAACGTCGAACTTGTTGATCACCACCGTGTAGGGGGTGTCGCGGGCTTCGAAGAAGTCGATCGCACCGAACGCATCGGCCAGACGGCGGGAGTCGGCGAGGATGATCGCGCCGAACGCTCCGCGGACCAAGTCGTCCCACATGAACCAGAACCGCTGCTGGCCCGGGGTACCGAATAAGTACAGCGTCAGGTCCGGCGGCAGCGTCAACCGGCCGAAGTCCATCGCCACCGTGGTGAACGTCTTGGCCGGAACCAGCGACGTGTCATCGGTCTGCTGCGACGGAGCGGTCAACGGGGCTTCGGTGTCGACAGTCTGAATCTCCGACACGGCACGGACGAACGTCGTCTTACCGGCACCGAATCCGCCAGCGACGACGAGCTTTGCGGCCGCCGGTGCAGCAGCCGTGGGATGACCTGGTGTATTGGACATCGACGAGGGTTCTTTCTTGATCGGTGACGGTTTCGCAAGCGGGGACGGCCGGGTCTCCAGGTATGTGCAGCGCGTCGCCGCGATGCCAGCGATGTTGCTTGGCTGGCAGGTCGGCCTTCGTCGCGAACCGCAACAGCTGCATAGCGTGGCTCGCCGGGTGGCGCGATCGTGTGACGCCATTGCGGTGAGGCGGCCCAGACGGCTGGCGCAGCCCCGCTGCCATTCCCCTGGTGTTGTCGGCATCTGCCCCGGTGGCGTGGCAGCACGATGCCGCACCAACTTCCCCGGACATGATTCGACGGCGAGCGGCCTTTGTAGACTGCGTCGGTCTGACAGCCCGTCGTGCTGGCTGGCCGTGTGGCGGCGCATCCGCGTCTCCCTCGCCTTGCGCCCTACCGATCGACAGACTCGGTATGGACCCGATGTGCGTGTGAGGTCGGCGTCAGCACTCCGGTGAACGACGCCGCGTGGTTGGTGTTCAGCGTTGCGGACAGTCCTATTTCGGCGGAACGCCGACATGGTGGGAGGATTGGCGAGCGATTAGCAGGTCGATAAGGCGTTGACCAGCGGGCGCGCAGATTCGTTTCCAGTTTTGAAAGCCGTTCATGATCGTTCGGGACAGGCACTCTTGTCGTGCGTGGACCGACTGACCGTGCGCTGATCGTGTACTTCGTTGTGCGCCTCACTCGTGGGGACTTGATGGGACGTTTCCGCGTGGTAGAAAAGTCCCTATGGGTGGCGGCAGGTGGACGCGTGGCTAACGAGCGGCTCCGAGATGCCCTGCGCCAGGCCGGGCTCACCCCCACCCGGTGTGCTGAGCTGATCGGAGTGGATCCCAAGACCGTCGAACGATGGATCAGCCTCGATCGGCTGCCGCATCGAACACACCGTGCCGCCACCGCCGAACTTCTGCGCGTTGACGAGACAGACTTGTGGCCAGCCGTTGCGCTAGATCCACGAACGGTTTCCGCGGGGCGAGCTGAGCTCGCCGAGTTTTACCCGACGCGGGCCGCGGTGCCGCCGGACCTGTGGCGTTCCGTGATCGACGAAGCCCAGGACGGTCTTGACATCCTGGTGTATGCCGGGCTGTTCCTTCCGGAGGTGCATGACGTTGCCCGTATCGGCAGGCGGGCCCGTGCCGGTTGCCGGGTCAGGATTCTGCTGGGCGACCCGTCCGGCACGGCGGTGCGCCAGCGAGGCGAGGAGGAAGGGTTCGGCATAGGACTGGCTCATCGGGTCGCCCTGAGCCTGCGCTACTTCCAGCCGATCGTCGAGACGTCGAACATCGAGATCAGACTGCATAACACGACGTTGTACGCCTCGATCGTTCGTGGCGACGACACACTGCTGGCCAACATCCACATGTACGGCTACACGGCGGGGCAGAATCCGGTTCTACACCTGCAGCGTGTCCCGGAAGGGCGGGTGTTCGACCAGTACCTCGGCAGCTTCGACAAAGTCTGGTCCGTTGCGCCCGGGCCGGTGTCGACCGCAGACCTCGACGAGGCTATCGCGCAGGTTGTGAAAGGAGGCTGAAAATGCCAAGGCGAGACTTCTTCAACGACCCCGCAGCCCCGCCGGCCAACAGCGTCGTGCCGTCGGTGGTGGCCGCCGTCCGCAACGAACACGGGCAGCTGCTGATGATTCAGAAGACCGACAACAACCTGTGGGCCTTGCCCGGCGGCGGCCACGACATCGGCGAATCGATCACCGAGACCGTCGTGCGGGAGGTCCGCGAGGAGACCGGCATCGACGTCGAAGTCACCGGCCTGGTCGGGATCTACACCAACCCAGGGCATGTCATGGCCTACGACGACGGCGAGGTCCGCCAGCAGTTCAGCATCGCCTTCACCGCCCGGCCGACCGGCGGCCGGCTGCAGACCTCGGACGAATCACGCCAGGTCGAATGGGTCGACCCAAGCCGTCTCGATGAGCTGGACATCCATCCGTCGATGAGGCTGCGCATCGACCACGCGCTGGCCGTCAGGCCGCAGCCCCACATCGGCTGACCTAAGGACCCCTGCCTGCGCATTACCGAGTGCACAGGCGTCGTACAGGACGTCCCCAGACGTCCGGTCGGAATCCGTAGCTGTGCGCTGGGACTGAAACCTATCGTTCGGAGTATGCAAAACCTTGTGGCCTGGTCGATCCACGTCGCCACCCGATGCCTCGGCAGCGCCGGGCTTGAGCAACGTTGGCGGCATGTTCAAGCCGTCGGCGCCCGCGCCCACCAGCTGCGCTTTGCCGTCGCCGACGACGAACAGGACGTGCTGATCGCAGCGGCGTGGCTGCACGACGTCGGCTACGCGCCCACAATCGCCCACACCGGTCTGCACTCTCTGGACGGCGCCCGCTATCTGGACACTGTGGGGCTGCCGCGCCGCGTCACTGCGCTGGTTGCCCATCACACCGGCGCACGCTTCGAAGCAGCTCGCCGGGGTCTGGTGGCCGAGCTTGAAGCGTATGAGCGAGAAGACGGCCCCCTGGCCGACGCGCTGGCCACCGCCGACCTCACTGTCGGGCCGTCTGGGCAATCCGTCAGCGCGCAGGAACGCATTGCCGAGATCCTCACCCGGTACCCGCCCGACAGCCCGGTCCATCAGGCCGTCGCCGAAGGGCGGCAGTTGCTTCTGGCCGCTGTTGGGAGGGTCGACGCCCGCGTTTGCTTCTCGGAGACCAGCGCGTCCGTGAGTGCCGGAGGAGGACCGGCTTCCGTCGAGGGAGACGGGGGAGGAGTCGAATCCTTGGACAGCGCAGGTCGAAAGCGGACTTGATATGGACCGACCCAACGACAAGCTGAAAGCGGCTCGGCTGAGCCGGCTGTCCCCGACAGGTTCGGGTCGAACACTGTCGCGCCAGGAACTCGCCGACGCGGTCAACGCCGAACTGGTGCGACGCGGCGTTCGCCACGCCGCGATCGACGCCGGCCACATCGGCAAGTTCGAGCGCGGCATCTACCGCTGGCCCCAGCAGGTCTATCGCGAAGCACTGCGGTCCGTGTTCGGCGTCGACAACGACGCCGACCTCGGCTTCTTCATCGTCCGCGGCCGCGGCAACCCAGTAGAATCGCCCCCGACCATGCTGTCAGCATTCCCGGCGGCCACAGCTGCCGCCATACCGGACGGCAGCCATCTCGACATCATGATCACCGCCGGGTCCACCCTCGGCCCGGCCGAGATACGGATCGACCTGCAACTGCGGCAGCAGTCGTCGCGACCGGCGATGCATGTGTTCGGCACCACCACGTCGCCCGTAACGGGCAAGACCCTGATCGCCGAGCGGCGGAATGACCAACGCCTCCCCGCAGCATCACAGATCCCGGACGCGTACACCGTCGATGACCTGACGACAGCGCTTATCTGGCTATACGCACGGCTCGATCAAGACCTCCTGGCCGACGACCGCGCCCTGGACGAGTCATGGAACGCCATCGACGCCTCCCTCGATCAAGGCTCAGACACCGTCGCGGCCATCGCCATGCCGAGCCTGTCCTCGGTGAGCAAAATGTGGCTCGGATCCCGCGTCTGCGCGGCCTTCATCGAAACCAGCCTGCGCGGCGGAATCACAGACGGGCCGATGTTCTGGACCCGTGAACAGCGCGGCGAGGAAGCCGCGACGTGGCTCAGCTTCACCCACAAGCAGCAATACCTGCACCGAACAGCTCGTGCGGGCGTAACCAGGACCTTCTGCCTGCCCGTACAGCAGATCTCCGGGTCACCCCTGACCGATCGCATCCTGCTATTGCTGACCATCGCCTACATGGAGGCATCAGGCGTACGATGCCGCATCCTTTCCGACCCCACCTACAGCGCCGTCGACGGATTCGTTCTGGCCGGCAACCGGGCGATCAAGGCGAACTGGATCCGCACCGACGCGCTCTGGCAAGTCGCCGACCACACCGGAGCCCGATCCACCGCACCCTACGCTCAGGTCATCGCCGCAGCGGCCCACGACACCCTTGTCGGCCACCCGGCACCAGCCCGGCGACTGCGCACGCTAGCCGACTACCTCGATCTGGACTGGCGGTGGCTGCAACACCGCTGCCGAGAACTCGCCGCCGCCGGACTGCACGGTCTTATCCGCCCGCACAGCCGCCACCTGTCTCTGCACGGCACCCAAACGGCGATCAACTTCATTGCTACCCTCACGCAAGACCGCGACTAACACGCCGACGCACGCTGCGCCCGCATCACCTTCGGAGACGTCCATGGCCGGCACGACCCCCCGCGTCACCGTCATCACGCTCGGGGGAACCATCTCCATGAGCGGCAGCACCGGCCTCGTCGCACCCACACTGTCGGCAGCCGACCTCATCGCCGCCATCCCGGGACTCGACGGCACCAACATCGACGTCCACGTCCGCGACGTGATGCGCATACCCGGCGGCTCGCTGACCTTCCCCGACATTCTCACGGTCCATGACGCGATCCGCGCGGAACTCGACCAGGGCAGCACCGGCACAGTCGTCGTCCAAGGCACCGACACCATCGAGGAAAGCGCCTACCTGCTGCACCTGCTCCACGACGCCGACGCGCCGATCGTGGTCACCGGAGCCATGCGCAACCCGACCCAACCAAGCCCCGACGGCCCCGCAAACCTCCTCGCGGCGATCCGAGTCGCCGCCGACGAGTGCAGCCGCGGCCGAGGTTGTCTGGTCGTCCTCAACGACCAAGTCCACGCCGCACGTCATGTCGCCAAAACCCACACGATCGCCACCAACGCGTTTGCCTCCGGTGCCAGCGGACCTCTCGGCTGGATCGTCGAAGGTGAGGTCCGCTACGGGCACCCTCCAGTCCCGCGCGCAACCAAGCCCCGGCGACCGTTGCGACCAACAGCGCCGGCGACCGTCGGAATGATCACCGCCACCCTAGGCGACGACGGATCGTGGATCAGCGACTTCGCACACCGCTTCGACGGCCTGATCGTCGCCGGCTTCGGCGTCGGCCACGTCCCCATGACCTGGGCCGACCATCTCGAGAAGGCCTGCGCACAGCAACCCGTCGTACTCGCCAGCCGCATCACCACCGGACCGTCACTGACCAACACCTACGGGTTCACCGGCTCCGAATCCGACCTCATCAGCCGCGGCCTCATCCCGTCCGGCGACCTCGGCCCTTACAAGGCCCGAGTACTGCTCTGGGCACTCCTAGCGGACTCCACCAGCCCAGCCGACATCCGCACAGCCTTCACGGAGCACAACCATGCCTAGCAGTCGGCAGCTCACCCTCGGTCGCAGCTTCGCCCTGGTCTTCGACCACGGCGAAGACTTCTTCCCCACGCTGACCGACTTCTGCGCCACGCACAACATCCGCCAGGGCTACATCCCCATGTTCATCGCCGGATTCGCCACGGTCGACATCGTCGGAACCTGCGACAAACTCGACAACCCCCAAGCGCCAGTGTGGACGAAAGTCCACCTGACCAACGTCGAAGCCATCGGCGCCGGCACCATCGCATGGAACCCGGCCACAAAGACCATCAGCCCACACATCCACGTAGCCGTCGGGCTCAAAGAACTATCCGCGCAGGGCTACACCAGCCACCTACTCGACGCGCGCGTGCAGTTCCTCGTCGAAATGATCATCACCGAGGTCGCCGAGCCGTCCATGCACCGGCTGCCCAACCCAGCGCTGTACGACGCTCCCCAACTTCACCTAGGCTCACCGACACCCGAGGCATGACCGGACCGCCTGAGCGCGCGTAACCCGCTAGCGTCACGACATGAGCACCAAGCGGATAGCGGTCGTCGGAGCGGGCGTCATCGGTCTGACCTCCGCCATCGTCCTCGCCGAGGACGGGTTCGACGTCACGGTCTACGCCGAGCAGATCCCCGGCGCGACCTCGCTAGCCGCCGGTGCGTCGTGGGGACCGTATCTCGTACAGCCATACGACCGAGTACAGACCTGGGCCGCGCACACGCTGGCGGTACTCACCGAGCACGCGGACCAGCCCCAGTACGGGGTGTCGATGCTGTCCGGGATCGAGGCTTCCCGCAATGCGGCGGTGCTTCCCGCGTGGGCAGCCGCGCTGCCAGGGGTACGGTCATGCGAGCCTGGGGAGTTGCCTGCGGGTTTCACCTGCGGCTGGCGATACACGATTCCGGTGGTCGACATGCCGGTCTACCTGAATGCGCTCATAGCCCGCCTTCTCGCGGCGGGCGGCAGCTTCGTCCAACGACATTTGGATCATCTCGACGAACTGGCCGGACAATTCGCCGCCGTCGTCAACGCCTCAGGATTGGGAGCGACGGTATTGGCCGACGACGCCACCCTCTACCCAGTACGAGGTCAACTCGTCGTCGTCACCAATCCAGGCATCACCGAGTTTTTCTCCGAGGACACCGGCGACTCGGCGGACCTGACCCATTTTCTTCCCCACCGTGACCATGTCGTCCTCGGCGGAACCGCATCTGCGATGAACGCGGACAGCCAGATCGACCTCGACGTATCGGCGGCTATCATGCGGCGCTGCGCCGCAATCGAACCACGTCTGGCCAGCGCGACCGTCATCGAGCATCGGGTGGGACTCCGGCCGACCCGTCCGGAGATCCGCGTCGAAATCGACCGCAGCCATCGAGGCCTCGTCGTGCACAACTACGGTCATGGGGGAGCAGGACTATCTCTGTCATGGGGCTGCGCGCAGACCGTTCGATCCATGGTCTTCGAAGGCTAACGGCCGTGCTCCCGATCGGTGGCACGAGGAGGCCACCGCGCCACACCGGGCCAACCGAAATATGCACAAACGCCAGGTATTGAGAGTTGATCCTGTCGTGAACCGGTGGACCTTCGCTCCACCAATGCCAGCATGGACAGTCCAACCCGTCGAAACGACGTTTTGATGGGAGCCTTGCCGGGAGGCTTACCGGTCGAGAAGCCTCTGACGTGCCGTTATGTGATCGGGTGACGGCCGGCAGGCATCGCCAAGTGTCGAAAGCAACGCTACCTTCTCCAATCACCGGCGGATGCCGGTGACAGTCCGCAGCGAACTGCCAGAGGTAGCTAGCGATGATCAGCCCGCATGTCCGTCGGCAGCGCCTTGCCCACGAACTCAACAGCTTGCGGCGCGCCCGCGGATATTCGACGGCGCGCATGGCAGCCGTCATCGGCGCCACCCGCCAGCACGTTTCGCGGCTGCTCAACGGTCATCTAGCGCCTGATCCCGACGAGATCGCCGCGCTGCTGACACACTTCGACGTGCCAGCCGATCAACTGGAAGATCTGCTGACGATCGCCCGGCAGGCTGCCACCATCGGCTGGTGGGAGCCGCTCGCCGAGACGATGGGACCCCGGCAGGCGATGTACGCAGGCCTGGAAGCGGGCGCACGGCGAATCGACGAGTATCAGATGACGCTGATCCCGGGTCTGCTGCAGATTCCGTCGTTCACGGAGGCGCGCTGCCGAGCAGAACGCGCGGCGCACCGTCTGCCCTTTGACTGTCTGTCCGCGGTCGAGGCCCGGCTCCTTCGCCAACAGGCGGTGCACCGCGATGCAGGCCCGACCTACGAGGTGGTCCTCGACGAACTTGCCATCCGCCGACCCGCTGCTCCGAACGACGTCGTGGCGTCTCAACTCGACCACCTCGTCGACGTCGGGCACAGCAGCCAGGCGACACGGATCCGAGTCCTGCGGCTGGCCGCCGGCATTGAGGGCGACACCATTCCGCTGTCCTCATTCTCGATCTACCGATATTCAGATCCCGACGACCCAGTCGTCGTTGCCATCGAAGCCGAAACCAGCGACCAGGTGCTGGCGAACACTCCCGCCACGGCCGTCTACATCGAGCTTCATCAGCGACTTGCAGAAGCTGCGATGCCAGCTTCGGACAGCCTCGACTTCCTCGCCACGGTGGCGGAGGAAATGCGTAACGGAAGGTGACGCCATGGATCAACCGCGCACTTCGTTCGACCACTGGCGTAAGTCGACTCGTTCTGGCGGCAGCGCCAACTGTGTCGAGTTCGCACACCAAGGCGCCACCGTCGGCATCCGCGACTCCAAGAATCCAGACGCTGCGGTGCTCGAGTTCCCGGCCGACATCTGGAACGCGTTCGTCGCCGGCATCAAGGCCGGCGAGTTCGACATGCACGGCAAACCGTAGTTGAAGTGCCCAGCACGCCAGTTCAACCAACAGGGGAGGAAAGCAATGAGCAATTCCATGAAACGCAGCGCGATCATCGCGGTAGCTCTTGCTCTGGTCGCAATTAGCACCCCCGCCAGCGCGGCCTCAGTTCCGGCCGACCCAGCGGCGCCGTTGCAGTACGGGACGACCTCCGCCAACGGCGGCGCGTCCACCGAAAGCCTCTGGTGCGAGGGCGAGGCAGCTCCGGACCCGTTGTACTCGGCGAGCAACAACACGGTCCAGTATGGTGCCAAGACGATCTGCAACCATGTCGACACTCTGTCGATCAGGATTGAGATCTGGACCATCGTCGGCGTCGGCGACCACCAGACCGAGGAATACCAGGGCCAGGCGTACAACTCCGGTGTGGCCACGAACCTCGTCGCCTCTGGGAGCGGAAAGTGCCTGGTAAGGACCACCGGCCGGTGGTACGTGAAGGTCTGGGCGACGGCGGTCCAACTGGGCGGCGAGCTGCCTCCCTACCCCGCGTACGGACCGGTCAAGACGCTTGCCTGTTCCGATATGGTTTGACGCATGATGTGGATTGCCGAGGCGGATACGTCCGACCGGTACAAGCTGCTTGTGTGCGTTCCGCTCGCCGCCAGGCTCTACGTCCTCATCGCGGGTCCTGGCGGCCTGGCCGAAGCCTCATCTGGACCGTGGTCGATGACCGTCACGCCCGCCACGGGGCAGCCACTGGTGTTCCATAGCGGCTCCCGGTCCGGCGGAAAGTCCGACAGCGTCTACGTGGGCCAGTTTGAGGACCCGCCGCAATCGCCGGATGCACTCACCATCCGTATCGAGATAGACGACGTCGAGATCTTCTCCACGGTAGCAATGCCGGTTCGGACAGTACCGGTCTGAAACGCAAAAGGCCCGGCTCTCTATGGGGAGCCGGGTCCTTAGTGCTGCTCGGCGTTAATTCGTCGGGGGTCGGTCAGGTGACCGAGTTGTCGAGGTAGAGGCCGCAGGCGCAGTCGAGTGCTTCTTCGGCGGTGCCGACGGTGTGGCCGCTGGGCAGGTACGAGTCTTCGTAGCCGTCTTTGCTGGCCAGGTAGATCGCGAAGCCCCACTGGTTGGCGTAGCCGCCGTAGCGCAGCCTGAACAGCGGCAGGGTGGTGCCGTCGGCGAGGCGGCCGTCGACGTAGGCGAATACGCCGTGGTAGCGGACGTCGACTGCGGTCAGGGCCAGCCAGTGCGTCCGGGCGTGCTCGGCCAGACGGTTGTGCAGTGAGGTCTTGGTCGATTCGGGCGGGGTTTTGGCCACGGCTGCCATAGTGCCGCACCGGGTGCGGCGTGTCGGTGTGGGCGCGGCGGTGCGGGGTGGCAGAACATGTCGATGCCCCCGACGAGCCTGTACCCGATCGTCCTGGATTCTGAAGAGCACGCCGCGCTGGTGGCGTTAGCGCGAAGGCCTACCGGCGCGTATCGGCTGGTGGTGCGGGCGCGGATCGTGTTGGCCGCCGCGGGCGGCGCCCCGAACGCGGTGATCGCCGCGCGGCAGGCGGTGCACGTGGACACGGTGCGCAAATGGCGGCGCCGGTTCTGGGCGCTGCGGTTGCGGGGACTGGCCGACGCGGACCGGCCCGGCCGCCCATCTACGTTCACGCCGGTGCAGCAGGCGCAGGTCAAGGCCCTGGCGTGTGAGCTCCCGGCCGATCGTGGTGTGCCGCTGTCACGCTGGAGCGCCGACGAGTTGGCCGGTGAGGCGGTCACTGCGGGGATCGTCGCCGACATCTCCGCTTCGACGGTTGCCCGGTGGCTGTCCGCCGATGCGATCAAGCCCTGGCGGTACCGGTCCTGGATCTTCCCGCGTGATCCGGACTTCGCCGCCAAGGCCGGAGTCGTGCTCGACCTGTATGCCCGGACCTGGCAGGGACGCCCGCTGAGCGACGACGAGTTCGTGATCAGCGCAGATGAGAAGACGTCGATACAGGCCCGGTGCCGCTGCCACCCGACCCTGCCGCCGGGCCGGTCCAGGCTGATGCGCGTCGAGCACGAGTACGACCGCGGTGGGGCCCTGGCCTACCTGGCCGCGTTGGACGTGCATCGCGGGAAGGTCCACGGCCGCTGCGAGCCCACGACCGGCCTGGTCCCCTTCGCGCGGCTGGTCGAGCAGGTCATGACCCGCGAACCCTACGCCTCGGCACGCCGGGTGTTCTGGATCGTCGACAACGGCTCCTCCCATCGCGGGCAGGCGTCCCACGATCGCATGAGCACGGCGTGGCCCACCGCCACGATCGTGCACACCCCACTGCACGCCAGCTGGCTGAACCAGATCGAGATCTACTTCTCGGTCGTGCAGCGCAAGGTCGTCACGCCCACCGACTTCTACGATCTGGCCGACGTCGAGAACCGGCTCGACGCGTTCCACGACCACTACAACCTCGGTGCCAGGCCGTTCAACTGGCGCTATACCAAGAGAGACCTTGACGCGACCCTCAAACGCCTCGCCGAGCACCCGCCCCTACCCGTCACAGCGTGACCCCCGACGAATTAACGGCAAGGAGCACTTAGCTCCACATCTGCTCCACGCCGCAGGTCGGACTCTGAGCCGCCGTCCGGAGCAGCTCCGGCCATCAGCTGCTGCGGGTAGAGTCGTCGAGGCGTAGCTGGTCTTGGCATGACTGGCGGATGAGTTCACGCAGTTCGGGCAGCCATTTGCCGCCCCAGTAGTCCGGTGCGTTCCAGATTTTGCCCAGCGGCAAGGCGACAACCTCCGGAGCGTAGTTGCTGTTCACCACGACTTCCTCGACCTTCGCCACAACCCACTGCTCGTCCGCGCGGCCGGCAAGACACATCGTGGCAAGATCGTTGAAGATCACGACCGCAGCGGCGACCTCCCCGCTGGGCAGGTCGATCGCCATATCTGCCAATGCGGCGGGCAACAAGTCGTACACCGCTTGGTCTCGCGTACCGAGACCGGCCAGTTCCCGCAGCATCGGTCCGTCGAATCCCTCGGACAACCATTGCGCCGCCCACCAAGGCACACGGTCGATGTCCAGCATGCCGACGACCAGCTGTGCTGCAGCCAAGGACGGGGCCGGAGCTGCGTTGTCAGGTACGAAGCGGCCGGTCACAGCACCGATCATGGCAGAATTAGGTCGCATTCCCCAGCCGATTTGCAGGTCATCGCATATGGAAGGCTGCTCAGCGCAGATCGAGCAGAACCCCATCCTCGGCGAGGTATTGGACCAGGTCGTCGAACGTGACCGCGGGTAGCCAGCTCTTGCGGTCGTAGCCGGTCATCAGGTGGGTTCGGGCAACTTCGGAGTGGTGCCAGATGAGGCGAAAGCCAGGAGTCGCTCCGCCATCGCCGGTTGCTGCGTTCTCGTGTAGCCAGAACAGATCGCCGCCGAACCAACCGCCGGGGCCGTTGATCGCTTCGCCGATCGCGCAGAAGAACCCGTCATAGTCAGTGATGTGACGTCCGTCCAGGTGATACACCGTGTCTGCGGGTTGGTCAGGCTCATGACGGCGATGGACTGCGGCAGCGCGCACCCACAGGCAGCGATCGCTGCGATCAAGTGTCGCCCAAAGGTTCGGCTCGGTCGGGCCGCCGGCGCGCCACATGTCCCACAGCGGGCGGTCATTGGCCGCCAACGGTTCCGGGATCTGTGCGTCCAGCACGATGTCGACAAGGCTCTCGCCAAGGGTGGACGGGCGCGTGGCCACGATGTCGCCGAACACGCGTTGCCCCCACCCCATGGTGTGCGCGGTGCCGTCGACACGGATGTGGGCCAGCTCCGCCGCGACCGGCCCATCGAGCACGGAACTGCAGCCGAGCAAGGTCAGCGGTGGGCCCGGTGACCAGAGTTCTGGGCGCTTATGGAACAGGCCGGTGACGTAGCGGCATTCGCCAGCCGGAGTGTCCCCGCCGGGTCCGTTGCCCGCCCAGACCGCCAGTCGGTACCCGACGACATCGGGTGCGATGCTGCCGCCGCAGTTGGCGTCGCTCTCGCGGCGATGGCCCCTGAGATCGATATCCAGTAGGCCGGACCCGTCGCCGGCGGGCCGGTGGCCGACGACGCTAACGTCGAGCAACTCCTCCATAATCTCGTAGCACCGTCGGCAACTGGTCCCGCATCGCTCGCCGACTGGCCGGTCGGCGTGGTGGGCTCTCTCGACGATGAGGTTGCCGAACCAGGTCGAACCGGTGCCCTCGATCGCGTCCAAGAGCGGTCCGGTCGGTGCGCAGCCCGCGAGCGTGTAACGCTCGTACGTGGGCTGGATCGGAAAGGTGTGGTCGACGAACAGGCCATCGATGTCCGTGCAGTCGGTGAGAGTGGTGCCGGTTTTGGCATCGAGCAGGCGCCAGCGCAGCGGGATCGGCACGTTGGTCCTTAGCCATTGAAGTCGTTCACCCAGGCGGGCAACTGGTCACGAGGCAGAAATACCCGAAGGTCCTCGACGGTCTGAATCGCGGTCCCGCGTACGTCATACAGACTTCCGGCACTGATCGGGCTGTGATCGAGCAGCAGCTCGCGAAGCAGATCCAACGTGACGCTGTCGACTCGGCCGTGCAGCCGGGCGGTGTGCATCAGCGCGAGCAGGCTTTGCCGACGCGTCTCCGGGCTTGATGAGCGAAGACCACGAGCGACCCGGACCAGGACGGCATCCGTGTCGGCGTGGTTGTAGGCCAACGCGATGACCGCGACGCCAACACGTTCCTCACCGCGGTCGAACGCGGCATCGACATCCTGAGGTGAATGGCAGCGGTTGAGGTTGCTGCCCCGTTCCCAATCGAGATCCTTGCGATCGATCGGGTCGTCTGGGCGAGGGGCGCCAGCTGGCTGGTAGATCACTGGTCGAGTATCGGCAAACCCCGTCGTCCAATACCAGCCGATATCGCAGGTCAGGTGTTACCGCTCGCCCATTCCGCCTGCGTCGGCAGGCCACCGTGATCCAGCAAATGCACGATCCGGGCCATCGCTGCGGCGTCCAGCGTATCGGGCAGTGCGTCGAACGAGGCGGGCATGACGTCCAACAATGAGAAGATCTGCTGGCCGTCGCGCATCCTGAGCAGCAGCATGCATCGCACATGCGGGGAGACCTCCGGTCGGTGCGACAACCGGTGCAGCAAGAACGGCCGCAGGAAATGCGTGGCCTCGGGATCGGCGTAACGGGTCAGCCAACCGGCGCCGTGATTACGGTTTAGCCGGAACTCGATCGCCTGGCTATCCAAACGAACCAGCTCCGGTGTGCTGACCGCCTTTACCGTACGCGGAACACCTGATGTCACCGCGCGAGTCTGTCACATGAGCGGGTGCATGATCATGGCCATGGAAATTCATGCACTTCACCGCGTGAGTTCGTCACTAGACGCGTGCCAACGTGCTCACCGAGAAACGCCTCGATCTGCTCGCTGTCCCCGACATCGAGGACCTCCAGATCATCGGAACGAGGGTTGAACGCGTCGAGTACTGCTACCCCAGCTCGTGGTCGAGCAGGGGTAGCACGTACGGATCAGTCGTCGTGTCGGTGAAGTCCTGTGGGCATGTTCCGCGGAGGAAGAGGCGCTCGAAGACTCGTCTGGCCGACGACAGGCAGCGTGGCGGCAGTCAACGGCAGCGCGTAGCGGACATTCGCCGAAGCCCTCGAACAGCCTCACCAGCGACGCTACGCGAGCGCCGCGACCGCACGCCGCCGGGCCCGGTGAATCGTGGCCGAGGTGGGCCGCGGCGACCGGACCGGCCGCCGGGCGTACGCGCGCCCCGGCGGCCGGATGCAGGTCAGCCGCAGTATCCGCCGCAGCCGCCGTCCTTCGGGGCGGCTTGGCCGGGCTGGGGAAGGCCGGGGTGGCCCTCGGGCTGGGCCTTGGTCACCCGGGGCGGCGACACCAGCAGGTAGCTGGTTTGCAGATCAGAGTCGATCAGTCCGATCAGGCCCGGGTCGTGGGGGTTGGCCGGGTCGCCCTCGAAGCCGGGTGCGGCCCAGCCGTTCATCACCTTCACCGCCGCGCCGCGGGTGCGCAGCGCGTTGTCCGCCATCTCGAAGGTGACGATGTCGGTGTCGGCGTCGGGGTTGTAGTACTCCTCGTCGTCGACGGTGTCGGAGTCCTCGTAACCGGAGGCGATCACCGTGCAGTTGTTGCTGTTGTCGCACTGCTCGATCGTGACGTCCGTGGAGCTGTACTCGCCGTCGGCGGAGATGATGCTGACGATCGTCGTCTTGTAGCTGCCCGTGACGTCGCCGTTGTCGTCGCGGACAACCTGCACGACCTCTGTGTAACTGCTGCGTCCGCCGCCTGGGGCGTCGTGCGTCTCCCGGTAGACGACGGTGTCTACATCGTCGTTGGGGTCGGTGGTGGTCTCCTTTTCCCGGCGGACGGTGCCGCCCTCGCCGTCGCTCTCCGTGTGGGACTGTCCCGTCGTCGTGGGTCCGGGGCTGTCGTCGGGGTTGGTCGTGGTCTGCACGAAGCCGCCTTGGCCGTCGGGGTGAGTTTCCCGGCTGGCGCCGTCGTTGAACACGAAACGGCTGCCGCCGTCCTTGTACCGCTCGACGGTCTTGACGCCGCCGTGCTCCTGCCCGAACGTGTACTGGTTTTCGTCGAATCCGGCCGCGATCAGGCCGACGGAGACCCCGCCGACCCGCAGACCAGGTTTGGAGCCCGGCCCGCCCGTCCCGGCCAGGCCGAGGGAGAAGCCATGCGTCGGGTCGAGGTCGACGCCGCCGGTCGTGACCTCGCCGAAGGTGAGGCTGAAGTGGTGCAGCGTGTCGTGCCGGGAGGCCATGTCGAAGGCGCCCAGCACATCCATGCCGGCCTTTCCACGCGCCTCGATGATCTCCTGGGGGAGGGCGAGGAACACGCCCAGCCCGTTCTCGAAGGATGGCAGCTTGCGCTCGTGGGCGATGTCGACGACCACCTTCAATCCAGGGCGGCTGGTCGGGTCGTACGGGTCGGTGCCCGCCATCAGTTCGTCGGCGTCGCAGACTCCGTCGTGATCGGAGTCGACGACTCGCCAGGCCACGTAGCAGCCGGTGGGGTCGCACAGGCGCAGTGACGAGGTGCGCACGTCATCGGCTGCGGACGCGGGCTGGGCTACCACGGTGGACAGCAGCAGTACGGCTGCGGAAGCAGTCGCAGCGATACGCCGCGAGGAGTGGAGATTCATGCGCCGAGATTGGAGCTATCACACCGGCTCTGTCCACAGCGTGTGCGAAACCCGTCTGTCCGAAACCCGCGGATGAGCGGCGGGCTGGTCCGCAGGACAGGCGTACACGACAAACGTCGTGGGTCGGCATAGTGAGGCGCACCTGCCGCTCTCGTGGACCAGCCTGACGCCTGACATGGTCGCGCAAAGCCGTGTGTCCGTCGGGTTGCCGCTCGACGCTGCCGTCACCGGCGGCTGCCCCGCTCGCCGTTCTGCGGCTCACGCCTCGCACGGTCGTCCCAGCCGTAGCACTGAGTGGCGCAGTCACGTTGCGCGGTCTGGCATGCGGGATGGGTCGGTGGCGAGCCTGCCCAGCCGGGGACGGCTGGCGTTGTATGGGCCGACCCGTCACCGGCGGCACGGATACGCACCTGCAAAATCAACGACGGGACGGGCAGGAAGCGACGCCGCGACGCCGGGCTGGCGATCCGGCCCGTGAGGCCGCTGGTCGTCCGCCGACGCGCGGTCGGTGCCCGGTGAACTGGCCCGCCGCCCTCATCGGATGGCGATTCACCACGGGTGAGGGGCGGCAGGCGAGAGCAGCCAGAGAGGGAACCCGATCGCGATGAGGATCATGACGCTCAGCGCGGCGGTGAGGTAGGCGACCATGCCCGTTCCTGCGAGGGCGATACCGGCGACTGCCGCCAACCGCCACTCGAAAGTCGCGCTCTGCCGTGCCGGCCGCTTCGGATGCGCCCGAGACGTCGATGCGCTGCGGCCAGGTTTCACCGTGCTTTGGCATAGAACGGGAGCAGGCCCTGCCGTTGACGCCGCTCATCGCCTTCGAAGGCGGCTCTGACTGCGAAGGTCCCGAATGACCAGCGGCCGTTGACCTCTTCTCCGGTCCAGAAGGGAGCTCCACGAGCCACCTGCCGACAGCCGAATTTGCATCACCGCAGCGCGGGACAACTATCCCTCTGAATGGGAGACGAATAATCCTCGGGAGCACAACCGCGCCCAAACATCAAGAAAGCTCGCTAGAGAAGATTGCCAGCGAGCCTCTGGCCTGCATAAATGGTGGGCGATACTGGGTTTGAACCAGTGACCTCTTCCGTGCCAAAAGAACGAGGTGCGCATACATGGAAATACCTGTACAGAGGTTTGATCTTCACCGTGGTGTCGGTGCAGTTGCGTGCCGTCGATGCCCAGTTCAGAGCCGTTGCATGCAGTTGCGAACGGGGCTCTGCTCCACATCTGCTCCACGTCGCAGGGCAGATTCTGAGCCGTAAGGGGCGACTTCCAGTCACCAGCTGGCGTGGGTTGGGCCGTCGAGGCTAGTGGTGTGACATGAAACGTTGACCCGGTAATCGGATCGATGTGACTATATCGATGTTTGTGGTTTCTGTGTTGAGTGCGCGGAGGTATCCGATGCCACGCCGCCCCGAAGTGTTCGTCCGGGACCTGTCCATGGAGGAGGGTCAGAAACTGGTCCGGATCACCCGGACCGCGAAAGACCCGGTCAAGCTACGCCGCGCGATCGTGGTCCTCATGTCAGCCCAGGGTCAGTCCGTCGCGGCGATCGTTGGTCTGATGCGCTGCGACGACGGCTACGTCCGTGACGTGATCCACGCGTTCAACCAGCACGGGTTCGGTGCGCTGAACCCAAAATGGAGCGGGGGCCGGCCACCGGTCATCGATGACGCCACCAGCCTGGCGGTGGCCGCGATGGCCCGTACCGACCCCCGTGCTTTAGGTCTGCCGTTCTCGTGCTGGTCATTGGTCAAGCTGGCCGCCCACCTCGCCCGGGAGAAGATCACCACCGCGGGCCGGGAAACGATCCGCCGGGTGCTTGACCGGCACAAGGTCACCTTCCAGACCACCACCACCTGGAAAGCGTCCACCGATCCGGAATTCGTGGCCAAGATGCTGCGCATCCTCGACCTCTACGACCATCCACCCGTCGACGGGCGGGTCATCTGCGTCGACGAGTTCGGACCGTTGAACCTGCAACCCCGCAAGGGCAAAGCCTGGCGAGCAGCACGCAGGCCGCTACGGCTACGAGCCACCTTCCACCGCACCAGCGGGGTCCGGCACATGCTGGCCGGCCTCGACCTCGACAGCGGCCGGATGTTCTACCGCATCCGCGACCGTAAACGCCACCGCGAGTTTCTCGACTTCCTGCAGGTCCTGCGCTGGCAGTTCCCCACCGGCCGCCTGTATGTGATCGTGGACA
>NZ_JBFBAZ010000077.1:0-37472 GCF_040682475.1 Hamadaea sp. NPDC051192 | reverse complement strand
GTCTCCTTCCGAGCCGTTCTCTACGTCCGGCTGCTCACCCCGGTTGAGCGCGCCCCCGCCCCGTTGATCATGGAGTTAACTGTCGTCTCGACGGTGTGTCGTGACCGGAAATTCCATGATCAACGGGGCGAAGTGTGGAGGACGGTTACCGTTGCCGGGTGATTTTCGAGACCGAGCGCCTGATCGTCCGGGAATGGCGCGATACCCCCGCCGATCTCGACCGGGTCTTCCAGATCTACCGGCACTCCGAGGTCACCCGCTGGATCGGGATGGATCAGCCGTTGCAGAGCCCTGACGAGGCGCGGACGGTCATGGCTCGGTGGCAGGCCCGCTACGAGAAGAACGAGCACAAGTACGGCCCCTGGGCGATGGAGGTCAAGGCGACCGGGGTCGTCGCCGGGACGGTGCTGCTCGGGCCGCTGCCCGAACCGTCCGACGGGACCGAGAGCCGGGGCGAGATCGAGGTCGGCTGGCATCTGCACCCGGACTCCTGGGGCCACGGGTACGCGACCGAGGCGGCGACCGGCGCAGTGGACCTGGCGCTGAACCGGTACCGCGTCGCGGAGGTGTACGCGGTGGCGTACCCCACGAACGAGCGATCGATCGCCGTGATGCGGCGGCTGGGCATGTCCCCCCGGGGATTGACTACTCGCTGGTATGGCCGTGAAGCGCAGTGTTACGTCACTCTGCCGAGGCAGCGGGCCGGATCGAATTGATCTTGAACAGGTAGACTTGGGCGCGTGAGCGAACCCCGCGCCATCGTGCTGCTCGGCTCGACCGGATCGATCGGCACGCAGGCGATCGACATCGTCCGGGCGAACCCGGATCGCTTCCGGGTGGCCGGGATCGGGGCCGGCGGCGGCAACGTCGAGCTGCTGGCCGCGCAGGCGTTGTCGCTGGAGGTCGAGGTCGTCGGGGTCGCGCGCGCGAGCGCCGTCCAGGACCTGCAGCTCGCCTTCTATGCCGAGGCGGCCCGGCGAGGCTACGCCACCGGCGAGTTCAAGATCCCGAAGATCCTCGCCGGTCCGCAGGCCATGGCCGAGCTGGCCGAATGGCCCTGCGACGTGGTGCTCAACGGAGTCGTCGGCTCGCTGGGACTCGCTCCGACGCTGGCCGCGCTGCGGTCTGGTCGCGTACTCGCGCTGGCCAACAAGGAGTCGCTCGTGGCCGGCGGGCCCCTGGTGCGCAAGGTCGCGCGGGCCGGGCAGATCGTGCCCGTGGACAGTGAGCATTCCGCGCTGGCCCAGTGTCTGCTGGCCGGGGACCGGGGCGAGGTTCGGAAGCTGATCCTGACCGCGAGCGGGGGAGCGTTCCGCGACCGCCGCCGGGCCGAGCTGGTGGACGTCACCTACGAAGAGGCGCTCAAGCACCCGACCTGGGACATGGGTCCGGTCGTCACGATCAACTCCGCCACCCTGGTCAACAAGGCGCTGGAGGTGATCGAGGCGCACGAGCTGTTCGACGTGAGCTACGACGACATCGACGTCACCGTGCACCCGCAGTCGGTGATCCACTCCCTCGTCGAGTACGCCGACGGCTCGACGATCGCCCAGGCGAGCCCGCCGGACATGCACCTGCCCATCGCGCTGGCCCTCGACTGGCCGCACCGGGTGCCCGGCGCGGCCGCCCCGGTGGACTGGACGATGGCGCACAACTGGGAGTTCCGGCCCCTGGACACCGAGGCCTTCCCCGCGATCGAGCTGGCCAAGCAGGCCGGCCGAACCGGCCGCTGCCGGCCGGCGATCTTCAACGCCGCCAACGAGGAGTGCGTCGCAGCCTTCTCACAGGGACGACTGCCATTCTTGGCGATCGTGGACACGGTCGCCCAGGTCCTCAGCGACGCCCCGGAACTCGACGAACCGGGTACCGTCGAGGACGTGCTCGCCGCCGAAGAGTGGGCGCGGACTCGGGCGACCGAGCTGATCGTCGGGAAGGTTTCTTGATGCTGATTCTGGGGATCGCCCTCGGCGCCTTGGCCATCCTGGTCTCGGTCTCGTTGCACGAGGCCGGGCACATGTTGACGGCCAAGATGTTCGGGATGAAGGTCACCCGCTACTTCATCGGTTTCGGCCCGACGCTGTGGTCGTTCCGGAGGGGCGAGACCGAGTACGGGATCAAGGGCATCCCGCTCGGCGGATTCGTCAAGATCACCGGCATGACTCCGCAGGAGGAGGACGCCGACGACCCGCGCGCGATGTGGCGTTACCCGGTCTGGAAGCGGACCATCGTCATGGTCGCCGGCTCGGTCGTGCACTTCCTCCTGGCGTTCCTGATCTTCTGGCTCGTCGCCGCCAACTTCTCCCTCACCAATCCGGACAATCCGGGCCCGGCCGCGACCGACGTCTCCAAGGCTCCGGCGTACCTGACGGTCGCGAGCTGCGTGCCGAAGGACCTCACCTCCGGCGACTGCACCACCACCGACGGGCCGGCCCTCGCGGCGGGTCTGAAGGACGGCGACCTGATCACGGCGGTCGGCACGACGCAGGTGGCGAACTACGCCGACCTGGTCACCGCCATCCGCGCGCTGACCCCGGGTACGCCCACCCCCATCACCTACGTCCGCGACGGGCAGACCAGCACGGCGACGGTGACCCCGGTCGAGGCCCAGCGGCCGCCGATCGACAACACCGACGGCGAGGTCAAGAAGGTCGCGGCGATCGGCGTCGGACTGGGCTACGACCCCAGCAAGCCGAAGACCGTGGAATACAACGCGATCGAGGCGTTGCCGGTGGCCGGCGACCAGATGGGCGCGGCCGCCACCGGCGTCGTCACCTCGATCAAGAACCTGCCGAACAAGATCCCCGGCCTGATCGACGCGATCGGCGGCGGTCAGCGCGACGCCGACAGCCCGGTCAGCGTGGTCGGCGCCAGCCGGCTCACCGGTGAGGCGATCGAGCGGGGCTTCTGGGAGATCGCCCTGCTGATCATCGCCGGGCTGAACTTCTTCGTCGGCGTCTTCAACCTGTTGCCGCTGTTGCCGCTGGACGGCGGTCACATCGCGATCGCGTGGTTCGAGCGCGCGCGGTCGTGGATCTACGCCCGGCTCGGCAAGCGTGACCCAGGTCGCGTGGACTACTACAAGCTCATGCCCCTGACGTACGCCGTAATCTTGGTGTTCGGTGCGTTCACCCTGCTGACCGTCACCGCTGACGTCGTCAATCCCATCACGATCTTCAAGTGAGAGAGCTGTGACCGCGATCAACCTCGGTATGCCGGCAACTCCTCCGCCCGCCCTAGCTCCCCGTCGCCAGAGCCGTCAGATCATGGTCGGCTCGGTGCCGGTCGGCGGCGGCGCGCCGGTCAGCGTCCAGTCCATGACGACGACGCTGACCGCCGACGTCAACGCCACCCTGCAGCAGATCGCCCAGCTGACGGCGAGCGGCTGCCAGATCGTCCGGGTCGCGGTGCCCAGCCAGGACGACGTCGAGGCGCTCCCCGCGATCGCCAAGAAGTCGCAGATCCCGGTCATCGCCGACATCCACTTCCAGCCGAAATACGTGTTCGCCGCGATCGACGCGGGCTGCGCCGCCGTACGCGTGAATCCGGGCAACATCCGGCAGTTCGACGACAAGGTGAAGGAGATCGCCAAGGCGGCCTCCGACGCGGGCGTGCCGATCCGGATCGGCGTGAACGCCGGGTCCCTCGACAAGCGGCTGTTGGAGAAGTACGGCAAGGCCACCGCTGAGGCCCTGGTCGAGAGCGCGCTCTGGGAGTGCTCGCTGTTCGAGGAGCACGGCTTCCGCGACATCAAGATCAGCGTCAAGCACAACGACCCGGTCGTCATGATCCGGGCGTACCGGCAGCTGGCCGAGCAGTGCGACTATCCGCTGCACCTCGGCGTGACCGAGGCCGGCCCGGCGTTCCAGGGCACGATCAAGTCCGCGGTCGCCTTCGGCGCCCTGCTCGCCGAGGGCGTCGGCGACACGATCCGGGTCTCCCTGTCGGCTCCGCCGGTCGAGGAGGTCAAGGTCGGCCACGCCATCCTGGAGTCGCTCGGCCTGAAGGAGCGCGGCCTGGAGATCGTCTCCTGCCCCTCCTGCGGCCGTGCCCAGGTCGACGTCTACACGCTGGCCGAGCAGGTCACCGCCGCGCTCGAAGGCTTCCCCGCGCCGCTGCGCGTCGCCGTCATGGGCTGCGTCGTGAACGGTCCGGGCGAGGCCCGGGAGGCCGACCTCGGCGTCGCGTCCGGCAACGGCAAGGGCCAGATCTTCGTCAAGGGCGAGGTCATCAAGACCGTGCCGGAGTCGCAGATCGTCGAGACCCTGGTCGAGGAGGCGCTCAAGCTCTCCGTCCAGATGGGCGTAGAACTTCCCGACGAGCTCCGCGAACTGGCTGGCCCCCTCGTCACCGTCCACTGACCTGAGGGCGGCTCGACGCCACACGAAACGCGCAGTAAAAGGCCCCGCTCATCCCGAGCGGGGCCTTTTCATATTCCTCGCCATGAGGGCGAGCGCCATTTGGTTCCTGGCAAGGCGCACGACGCCGCCGTTGCCTCGGGGCAACAAGGTGGCGAGCAACGCCGCCAGGGGCCAAATGGCGCCGGCCTCAGGTCACTCCTCGGCGAGGATTGCGTAGAGCTTGCGACGTGTGTCGTTCAGGATCTCCAGGGCGCGGGCGCGCTGTTCCGGCGTACCGGTCGCGCCGACCTGGTGGAGCGCCTGCATGATGCCGAAGCCGGCCTGGCGGAAGTCCTGGGCCTCGTTGACCTCGTCCGCCGTGAACTCCTGCCACGGGGCGCGGTTGGGCTCGGCTTCGGCCGCCGCGCGGCCCGCCTCGGTGAGCGCGTAGCTCTTGCGCCCGGTGGACTCGGTCGCCTCGATCAGGCCTTCGTCCTCCAGCAGCTGCAACGTCGGGTAGACCGACCCGGGGGACGGCCGCCAGACGCCGCCGGTGCGGCTCTCCAGCTCGGAGATCATCTCGTAGCCGTGCATCGGGCGCTCGGCCAGCAGGCCCAGGATCGCGGCGCGGACGTTGCCGCGTCGGCCCCGGCCTCGGCCCCCGCCGCGGCGTCCGTGCGGTCCCGGCCCGAATCCGGGGCCGAAGCCCGGCATGGGCGGGAAGCCCGGCCGTCCGCCGAAGGCGAACTGTCGATGCTCATGGTCGTGATGCGCTTGGCGAAGCCGGTCGCGCAGGTCGTGAGGGATGCGGTTCCTCATCTCGGTTCTCCTATCGTAGTTCTATCACCGATGCGTTAACGATATATCGGAAACTGATCGGCCGCAAGTGGTCGCGCGAACCTTCACGTTCTGGCAGGCTGGAGACGTGCTCACGAAGTCGGCGGTCCGGCAGCTCGGCGAAGCCGAGAGGCCGGAGATTGAGCGGCTGCTCACCACGGATCCCTACGTCACCGCTCAGGTATGGGAGCGGATCGCCGCGCGCGGGCTCGGCTGGTGGCGTTCCGACGGCCGGATCTACGGCTACGGTCCGCGGGGTCGCCTCGAATCCATCTGCTGGCTGGGTACCCAGCTCACGCCGGTCGCAGCCACGGGCGACGCGATCGTCGCCTTCGCCGACGTACTCGGGCGCCTCGGGCGTACCTGCACGAGCATCGTCGGCCAGCGCGATCAGGTGATCGATCTCTGGGACCGGCTCACGCCCCGCTGGGGGCGGGCTCGCGACGTCCGCGCGGTGCAGCCACTGCTGGTCGCTTCCCGTCCCGCGCCGGTTCCGGCCGATCCAGGGGTACGCCTCATGCAGCCGGACGAGATCGACGTCCTCTTCCCGGCGGCGGTCGCGATGTATACCGAGGAGGTCGGGGTCTCTCCGTTGGACGGTGGCCGGGGCTACCGTCACCGGGTCGCGGAGCTGGTCAAGTCCGGCCGGGCTTACGCGAAGGTCGTGGACGGGCGAGTGGTGTTCAAGGCCGACCTCGCGGTGATCACTCCACATACGGCACAGGTGCAGGGCGTCTGGGTGGACCCGCAATGGCGGGGGCGGGGCATCGCGACGGCTGGGATGGCGGCCGTGGTCGACGACGCGCTGCGGCGGGTCGCCCCGACGGTGAGCCTCTACGTCAACGACTACAACGTGCCGGCCCGGCGGGCGTACCAGACGTGTGGATTCCAGCAGGTGGCGGAGCTGGCCACGGTCCTCTTCTGAGGACGGCCGGATCGAATCGCGCCACGCCGATCCTCGCGCATTTCGCTACTTTTCGCGTATGAGCGACTACGTTGCGCAACGATAGAGGGGCAAGCAGGTTACTGGCGCAGAGGTGTGTGGGCCCGATGGGGCGGATCGAGAAGAAGCTCTCCGACAGCACCACTAAGTACTACTGGTATCCCGGAGAGAAGCAGGAATGGATCCGTGCCGCGGTGGCGGTCGGGGTCGGCGCCGCCGTCGCGGCCTTGCTGATGCTGATGACCCACAACAGCGTGGCGGCCGTGGTCGTCGGAACCTCGGCGACCCTGGCGATGGCCGGTTTCAACTTCGGGCGGCGTGACTCGAAGGCGTTGGCCGGTTTCCTGGGCATGGCGGACAAGGCCGCCCGCCGGGCCGCGATCGGCCACACCGGCCGGGCCGCCTGGCGTGGTCTCGTGATGGGCGTCGGCAGCGCCGCGGCCGCGGTCCTCGTCATCAACCTGAGCCCGGAGGGCTGGCTCTACGACTGGCTGCTACCGGTCGTCCCAGCCGTGGTGTGCGCCGTCGCGCGGCAGATCGGTCTGGTGTGGGAGAAGCTCGGTACCACCGTGGCGACCAAGGGCCCCGCCGCCGAACCCGCGAAAGCGACGCCGCCGAAGGCCGTGCCCAGCGACGGTTAGTTGTGATGAAGCGCTCCCATAAAACCGGTTGGGCCGGTCGGGAACCCGGTGGGAACATCCTCGGGTGGCGCTGCTCGAAGCTCATGACCTGACGAAGACCTTCCGTCGGCCCGAGAAGGATCCGGGTCTGCGCGGTTCGGTCAAGCACTTATTCCAACGCAGATACAGCACCAAAACGGCCGTGGGCGGAGTCGATCTGTCCATTGAGGCCGGCGAGGCTGTCGCGTACGTCGGCCCGAACGGGGCCGGCAAGTCCACCACCATCAAACTGCTCACCGGCATCGTCGAACCGACCACCGGCGAGGTGCGCATCGGCGGCCTCGTCCCGCACCGCAACCGGGTGGCCAACTCCCGCCAGATCGGCGTGCTGTTCGGCCAGCGTACGCAGTTGTGGTGGGACCTGCCCGTCCGGGAATCCCTGGCGCTCCTCCGCGACATGTACGACATGAAGCCGGATCGTTTTCGCGCTCAGTTGAAGCGCTTCGACGAAGTGCTCGGCCTGGACGAACTGCTGCCGGTGGTGGCCCGCAAGTTGTCGCTCGGCCAGCGGATGCGTGCCGACCTGGCCTGCGCCCTGCTGCATTCCCCGAGGATCGTCTTCCTCGACGAGCCGACGATCGGCCTCGACATCTCGGTCAAGGACCGGGTCCGGGAGTTCCTGCGGCAGCTCAAGGCGGACGGCACGACCATCATGCTGACCACCCACGACCTCGGCGACATCGAGGACACCTGCGAGCGCATCGTCATCATCGACGACGGCCGGATCATCTACGACGGCTCGCTGGCTGAGGTCAAGGACCAGTACGCCCGCGAGCGCCGGGTGCATCTGCAACTGGGCTCGGAGCTGACCGTCGCCGAGCTGGCCGACCGGTTCCCTCAGGCGACCGTCACCGCCGGAGCCGAGGGGCGCCGGGAGTTCACCGTCGCCTTCGACAAGGCGGAGCTGACCGCCGGAGCGGTGCTCGCCGGGGTCGCCCAGATCGCCGAGGTGCTCGAAGTGAAGATCGACGAACCCGCGATCGAAGACGTGGTCCGCAAGGTCTACGCCGGTGAGCTGCTCCTCGCCGACCGGAGTACGCCATGAGGGCGTACCTGACGATGGCGCGCAACTCGATGCGCAGCACCTTCGCCTTCCGGACGGCGTTCCTGATGGCGGCCGTGGCGGCGTGTTTCCAGCTCGTCGCGACCGTCGCGTTGTGGAGCGCCCTGCTGTCCAACGGCGGCAGCATCGGCGGCTTCACCCTGCCGGAGATGAAGGCGTACCTGCTCGTCGGGTATGTCACCGGCTGGCTGGGCAACGCGATCGGGGAGTGGACGCTGGCCAACCGCATCCGCGACGGTCAGGTGGCGCTGGACCTGGTGAAGCCGATCGAGACCCAGAAGATGATGTTCGCCCAGGTCCTCGGCGGGCTGCCGATGGAACTGATCATGATCGTCACGGTCGGCGCCGGCTTCGTCCTGGTGGCCGGGCCGATGCCGGGTCCCAGTGACCTTCCGCTGCTCCTGCTGAGCCTGCTGTTCGTGATGCCGATCCGGTTCTGCATCGGGTTCCTCACGACGCAGCTCGTCTTCTGGACGCAGAACTTCCACGGTGTCGCCTGGGCCCGGAACGCGATCGGAGCGGTGCTCTCCGGCTCGCTCGTCCCGCTGTCGCTCATGCCCGGCTGGCTCCAGGTGACCGCGGGGGTGCTGCCGTTCGCCAGCCTCACCTCGACGCCGGCGCTGATCTACCTCGGCAAGGTCTCCACCTCGACGGCGTACCTGCTGATCGGGGTGCAGGCGTTCTGGGTCGTGGCCCTCTGGTTCCTCGCCCGCGTGGCGTTCCGCGCGGCCTCCCGGCAGGTGACCGTCCATGGTGGCTGAATCTCTGACATCGCTACGCCGGAACACCCGGCTCTATCGCCGAAGCCTGGGCGCGGTCGTCCGGGCGGTCCTGGAGTACGTCTCCGACTTCTGGATCCTCATCGCCGCCGGGATCGTGACCCAGTCCCTGGGACTCGTCTTCCTCAGCGTCGTCATGGCCCAGGTGCCCCACCTCAACGGCTGGTCCTACCCGGAGATGGTGCTCATCTACGCGCTCGCCGGGGTCAGCTCCGGGATCGTGCCGGTCGTGTCGGACGGGATCTGGCAGCTCGCCGGCTTCATCCACAACGGCCAGCTCGACTACGCGCTGACCCGGCCCTACCCGCCGCTCCTGCAGGTCATGAGCGCCTGGGTGGGGTTCAACGGGGTGGGCGACCTCGTCGCCTCGCTGGCCATGCTGACCTGGGCGCTGCTCCGGGTCGACGTGCACTGGACCCCGCTGAACATCCTGATCATGCTGGTGCTGATGCTCAGCGGGATCGCGTTACGGCTGGCGCTGTGCGTCGTGGCGAACACCGTCTCGTTCTGGCTGCGGATGCCGATGCCGATGTTCGCGATGACCGCGTGGCAGGTCGGCGAGCTGGCCCGCTATCCGCTCGGCATCTACGGCTTCGGCCTGCGATTCCTGCTGGGGGCGGCGGCCCCGTTCGCCTTCGCCGGGTTCTTCCCGGCAGCCTGGCTGCTCGACCGCGGCGGGTACGCCTGGCTCGGCATCCTCACCCCAGTAGTGGCCGCCGCCTGGTGGTTCTTCGCCATCCGCCTCTTCCGCCGCGGCCTCAAACGCTACGAAAGCGCCGGCCACTAACCCCGAGAGGGGCCGCTATTCGGCCCCTGGCGGCGTTGCTCGCCACCTTGTTGCCCCCAGGCAACGGCGGTGTCGTGCGCCTTGCCAGGAACCAAATATCGGCCCCTCTTATCCCTGGTGAGGTAAGAGCAAAGATCAAGATCCAGCGCCAGCGAAAGGGGTCAGGTGCGGAGGCGGGCGAAGGCGTCTACGGCGCGGGTGGTGGTCCAGTGCCGGTTGTGCGCGAACGGGCCGAACCGCTGCGGGCCGAGGGAGCGTACGTCCACTTCGGCGGAGCCGGACGTGATCAGCTCGGCGACCGCCTTGCCGACGCCGCCCGCGAGCGCCATGCCGTGCAGGCTCATCCCGGCGGCGGCCCAGAGGCCCGGCACGTCGGTCTGGCCGACGAGCGGTTCGCCGTCCGGGGTGAACGCCTCCGGCCCGCAGATCACCTTGATGATCTCGGGCAGGTCCCGGATCCGGGCCGACGCGGCGGCGATCAGTTCGTCGATCGGCGCGGGTGTCGCCTGCGTACGCGATTCGGCCAGCGGCGGAGCCCCGTTGAGCGGCCAGGCCGGGACCGGAGCCGACGGGTACGCCCCCAGGATCAGCCCGCCACCGGCACCGCGCAGGTAGAGGTTGCGGTCGGGGTCCCGCACGGTCGGCAGGGTGTCCGGGTCGAGCGGCGGATCGAACGGGGCGGTGACGGCGTACTGGTGGTTGACCGGCGCGACGGGCACGGTCGCCCCGACGAAATGGCCCAGATGCGCCGACGCGGCTCCGGCGGCCAGCACGACGGTGCCCGTCTTCAGGTCGCCCTCGGCGGTCCGTACGCCGGAGACGCGTTTGTTCGAGAGCGTCAGCCCGGTCACGCGTACGCCGGTGCGGATGGTCACGCCGAGCGCGGTCGCGGCGGCGGCGAGCGCGGCGGGGAGGTCTTTCGGCCGGACGAAGCCGTCATCCGGAGTCCAGCCGACCGCCAGCACGCCCTTGTCGTTCAGCAGCGCCGGCAGCGATTCCGGCGACCGGATCTCCAGTCCGGCGGCCCGCAACTGCTCGACGCGCTCCGGCGTGCCGGCGAGCCGGAGACCGCCGACCGGCCGCCAACCCGGATCGAGTCCCGTCTCGGCGCGCAGCCGATCGGCGAGCGCGGGCAGGTAGCCGACCAGGGCGCGGGTGGCGGGCGAGCCGCGAAGTGGGGTGACGAATCCGGCGGAGTGCCAGGTCGTCCCGTCGGTGAGCTGGTGCTGTTCGAGCAGCGTGATCTCCGTCCACCCCAGACTCGCCAGGTGGTACGCGACGGAGCAGCCGACGATGCCGCCCCCGATCACTACGGCACGGGTCTCGATCGTCACCCAGAGAGATCTATCAAAGCGTACGCCGACACGCCAGACGTCGAGCGGTGCGACTGTTGACGATCGATCGGCTGACCGGTAGATCTGACGTGTGAACGAGGCACCGATGAGCATCGAGGCGTTACGGGTCGCGATCGCCGCCGAGACGGTCGATACGGTGCTCCTCGCGCTGACCGACATGCAGGGCCGCTTACAGGGCAAACGGTTGTACGCGCCGTTCTTCCTCGACGAGGTGCTCGCCCACGGCAGCGAAGCCTGCAACTACCTGCTCGCCGTCGACGTGGAGATGAACACCGTCTCCGGGTACGCCGTCTCCGGCTGGGAGCAGGGCTACGGCGACTTCGCGATGATCCCCGACATGAGTACGCTGCGCCGCCTGCCGTGGCAGCCGGGCACCGCCCTCGTCCTCGCCGACCTCGCCTGGCTCGACGGTAAGCCGGTCGCCGAGTCGCCACGGCAGATCCTGCGCCGCCAGCTCGACCTGCTGGAGTCCGAGCACGGGCTGACCGCGTACGTGGGGACCGAGCTGGAGTTCGTGGCGCACAAGGAGTCCTATGAGGACGCCCAGCGCCGGGACTACCGGGCGCTGACCCCGGTCAACGGCTACAACGTCGACTACTCCGTGCTCGGCACCGCCCGGGTCGAGCCGTTGCTGCGCCGCATCCGCCAAGAGATGGCGGGCGCCGGGCTCTATCCCGAGAGCGCCAAGGGCGAGTGCAACCTGGGCCAGCACGAGATCGCGTTCCGCTACGACCAGGCGCTCACGACGGCGGACAACCACTCCGTCTACAAGAACGGGGCCAAGGAGATCGCCGCCCAGGAGGGCTGCTCGATCACGTTCATGGCCAAACCGAACGCGCGCGAGGGCAATTCGTGCCACGTGCACTTCTCTCTGCGTACAAGTCGGGGAGAGCCGGTGATGAGCGGATCCGACGGCGCGTTGTCGCAGCTGGGCACCCACGTGCTCGCGGGCATGCTGGCGGCGACCCGCGATCTGTCGCTGTTCCTCGCGCCGAACGTCAACTCCTACAAGCGATTCCAGCCTGGGTCGTTCGCGCCGACCGCGCTGCGCTGGGGCCGCGACAACCGCACCTGCGCGTTGCGGCTGGTGGGGCACGGTCCGTCGCTGCGGGTCGAGCATCGCGTCCCGGGCGCGGACGTGAATCCCTATCTCGCGATCGCCGCGCTGGTCGCGGCCGCGCGGCACGGGCTGTCCGCGAAACTCGAGCTCGAGCCCGAATTCACGACCAACGCGTACGCGGACAGCAGCGCTCCCCGAGTCCCCGCTACCCTGCGCGAAGCGCTGTCGGCGTGGCGGGAGTCGGCGCTCGTGCCCGGCTTCTTCGGTTCGGCGGTGGCTGATCACTACGCGCGGGCGGCGGAGGTCGAGATCGAGGCGTTCGACGCGGCCGTGACCGACTGGGAGCTGCGACGGGGGTACGAACGACTGTGAAGATTCTGAATCCGGCGACCGGGCTGCCGGTGGGCGAGGTGACCCCGACGCCGATCGAGGGCGTGGACGACGCCGTCGCCGCGGCCCGGACGGTGTTCCCGGCGTGGGCCGCGGTGTCGCCGGGGGATCGGGCGAAGCTCCTGCGTCGCTTCGCAACCGTGGTCGACGAGCACCGGGCGGAGCTGGCCGAGCTGAGCGTGGCCGAGGCCGGGCACCCGATCTCGCTGGCTCGCTGGGAGGCCGAGCACGTCCGGGACGTGCTGAACTACTTCGCGGGCGCCCCGGAGCGGCTGCTAGGCGCGCAGATCCCCGTGGCGGGCGGCGTCACGGTGACGTTCCACGAGCCGCTGGGCGTGGTCGGCGTGATCGTCCCGTGGAACTATCCGATGCCGATCGCCGCGTGGAGTTTCGCGCCCGCGCTCGCGGCGGGCAACGCGGTGCTGCTCAAACCGGCTGAAGCGACTCCGCTGACCGCGCTACGCCTGGCCGAGCTGGCCGTCCGCGCCGGGCTGCCGGAGGGCGTCTTCACGGTGCTGCCCGGGGAGGGTCCGGTCGCCGGAGCGCGGCTGGTCGAGCATCCGGACGTCGCGAAGATCGGCTTCACCGGATCGACCGCGGTCGGCAAGCAGATCATGGCGACCTGCGCTCAGCAGGTGAAACGCGTGACGCTGGAGCTGGGCGGGAAGTCGGCCAACATCGTGTTCGCCGACGCGGACCTCGAACGGGCGGCCGCGACGGCGCCCGAATCGGTCTTCGACAACTCCGGGCAGGACTGCTGCGCCCGGTCACGGCTACTGGTCCAGCGCGAGGTCTACGACGAGTTCCTGGCGTTGCTCGAACCGGCCGTCGCCGCCTGGCGGGTCGGCGACCCGAACCGCGAGGACACCCAGATGGGACCGCTGATCTCGGCGGCCCACAGTGCCCGCGTAGCGTCCTATGTAGATGAGGCTGAGGTGCTGTTCCGGGGCTCGGCCCCCGGCGGCGACGGCTTCTGGTACGCCCCGGCCGTGCTGGCCCCGGGCAGCCCCGACGCGCGCGTCTGGCGCGAGGAGGTCTTCGGCCCGGTGCTGAGCGTGCTCCCGTTCGACGACGAGGCGGAGGCGATCCGGCTGGCCAACGACACCGACTACGGGTTGTCCGGCTCGGTCTGGACTCGGGACCTCGGGCGGGCCCTACGGGTGTCACGAGGAGTGCAGACGGGCAACCTGAGCGTCAACTCTCACTCCAGCGTGCGCTACTGGACCCCGTTCGGCGGAATGAAGCAGTCGGGGCTCGGCCGCGAACTGGGCCCAGACGCACCCCTATCCTTCACCGAACTCAAGACCGTCTTCTTCGCCCACTGACCCACCCACCCACCCACCCACCCACCCACCCGCCCCGCCCCGCCCCGTTGATCATGGAGTTAACCGTGGTCTCGACGGCGTGTCAGGGGTGCGAAGTCCATGATCAACGACCGGATGGAGCACGTGTGAACAGGTTCGAGGGCCGCGTCGCGGTCGTCACCGGGGCGGCCAGCGGCATCGGCCTGGCCACCTCCCGTCGCCTGGCGGCGGAGGGCGCCACGGTCGTCACCGTCGACCTCGCCGACACGGCCGAGCTGGCCGCCGAGATCGGCGGCGACCCGGTCGTGGCCGACATCGCCGACGAGGCAGCCGTCCAAGCCCTGTACGCCGGGGTCAAGGAGCGCCACGGCCGGGTGGACGTCGCCTTCCACAACGCCGGGATCTCCCCGCCGGACGACGACTCGATTCTGGACACCGGGCTGGACGCGTGGGAACGCGTACTGCGGATCAACACGACCAGCGTCTATCTCGGCTGCAAGTATGTGCTGCCGATCATGCTGGAACAGGGCCGGGGATCGATCGTCAACACCGCCAGCTTCGTCGCGCTGATGGGCGCGGCGACCAGCCAGATCGCGTACACGGCGAGCAAGGGCGGCGTCCTGGCGATGACCCGGGAACTGGGCGTACAGTTCGCCCGGCAGGGCGTCCGCGTGAACGCCCTGTGTCCCGGTCCGGTGGCGACCCCACTGCTCCTGGAGCTGTTCGCCAAGGACCCCGAACGGGCGGCGCGGCGCCTGGTGCACGTCCCGATGGGCAGGTTCGCCCAACCGGAGGAGATCGCGGCCTCGGTCGCCTTCCTCGCCAGCGATGACGCATCCTTCATCACCGCTTCGCAGTTCATCGTGGATGGGGGCATCACCGGCGCGTACGTGACGCCGCTGTGAGAAGAACCGATCCGACGTACTTGAAGGCGCTGTGAGACGACCGATCATCGGGCTGACCACCTATCAGGAGCCCGCCAGCTGGGCGCTGTACCGGGACACCCCGGCCGCGCTGCTGCACGTGACCTATGTTCAGGCCATCCAGGCCGCCGGCGGACGCCCGGTCCTGCTGCCGCCGGACGACGTGGACGCCGGTGTGCTCGACGTCCTCGACGGGCTCGTCCTGACCGGTGGGGCCGACATCGACCCCGCCCGGTACGGGCAGGAGCGGCATCCGGCGACGCGGCCCAAGGCGTACCGGGACTCCGCGGAGTCGCTGCTGGCGCGGGGCGCCCTGGACCGGGACCTCCCGGTGCTGGGCGTGTGCCGGGGGATGCAGCTGCTCGCGGTGGTCACCGGCGGCTCGCTGCATCAGCATCTGCCCGATCTGGTCAGCACCTACCTGCACCGGCCGCCGCCATTCGATCAGGTGGCGTACGGGGAGCACGCGGTGCAGGTGGACCCGCAATCCCGGTTGCACGAGATCATGGGCGCCGTGGCCAAGACCAGTACGCTGCACCACCAGGCGGTCGCCGATCCCGGGGCGTTCACCCCCGTCGGCTGGTGCGTCGAGGACGGTGTCATCGAGGCCATGGAGTCCCCGATCCACCGGTACGCCGTCGCCGTCCAGTGGCATCCGGAGACCGATCCGGAGACCCCGCTGTTCCAGAGTTTGGTAAGCGCGTCCCAAAATCTGTGACGCGCTGCCATGATCCAGTCATGGGCCAGGTCTACCCGCACATCGACGACGGCATCCGCGACTTCCTGCTGGCGCAGCCGGTGTTCTTCGTCGCGACCGCCCCGGCCGATCCGTCCGGCCACGTCAACCTGTCCCCGAAGGGGATGAGCGGCAGCTTCGTCGTGCTCGGGCCGCTGCGTTGTGCGTATCTGGAATATGGGGGAAGCGGGAACGAGACGGTCTCGCACCTGCGCGACGATCCCGAGCGAGGCGGTGGCCGCATCACCTTGATGTTCTGCGCGTTCAGCGGGCCGCCGAAGATCTACCGACTGCACGGCCATGGCCAAGTGCTGTTGCCGCAGGACCCGGGATTCGAGCCGATGCTCGAGAATTTCCCGGAGCCGGCGCCCGGCCTGCGCAACATCAACGTGGTCGAGGTCACGCGGGTGAGCGACTCGTGCGGCTTCGCGGTTCCGCTGATGGAGTACCAGGGCGACCGCGATCTGCTGAGCCGCTACTGGGACCGCCGCGGCCCCGAGGAGCAGGCCGAATACCGGGCCCGGAAGAACGCCACCAGCATCGATGGGGTACCGGTCCGCTGGTAGGGTCGAGATCATGACGGTACGCGCTCCGCTGAAGCCCGGGAAACAGTCCCCGATGCGGCAGGTGCCTGCGACCATTCCGCGGCCGGAGTATGTCGGCCGCAAGGAGCCGAAGCGGCTCGGCACCGAGGTTCAGGACGCCGAGACGATCGAGAAGATGCGCATCGCCGGCCGCCTCGCGGCGCAGGCCACCGTCCTGGCCGGGGAGCACTGCAAGCCCGGGGTCACCACCGAGGAGATCGACCGGGTCGTCCACGAGTTCCTCTGCGACCACGGCGCCTATCCGTCCACCCTCGGCTACCGGGGCTACCCGAAGAGCTGCTGCACCAGCCTCAACGAGGTCATCTGCCACGGCATCCCGGACACCACGGTCATCGAGGACGGCGACATCATCAACGTCGACGTGACCGCGTTCATCCACGGGGTCCACGGCGACACCGACGCCACGTTCTGCGTCGGCGAGGTCTCCGAGGAGCACCGGCTGCTCGTCGAGCGCACGCACGAGGCGACCATGCGGGCCATCAAGTCCGTGGCGCCCGGCCGGCAGATCAACGTCATCGGCCGGGTCATCGAGTCGTACGCGAAGCGCTTCGGCTACGGCGTGGTACGCCATTTCGGCGGCCACGGCATCGGCCGCGCCTTCCACAGTGGGCTGTTCGTGCCCCACTTCGACTCGCCGGGTGCGACGGAGGAGATGGTGCCCGGGATGACCTTCACCATCGAGCCGATGATCACGCTCGGGACGACCGACTTCGACATGTGGCCCGACGGCTGGACCGCGACCACCAAGGACCGGCGCTGGACGGCGCAGTTCGAGCACACCATCCTCGTCACCGAGGACGGGCACGAGATCCTGACATTGCCGTGACCGACTCTCCTGGCGGGGACGTTCCTCCGGCCGTCGCACCGACCGGTGACAGCGTTGCAGGTAGCGACCGTCTTTCCCGTGGCCACGGCTCTGCGCGGGGGGACGCTGACGCGGCTCCGGCGGCGCTGAACGAGCACCACCACGCGGACGTGACCGGCGGCTGGCTGCGCGCGGCCGTCTTCGGCGCGATGGACGGGCTCGTCACCAACATCGGCCTCATCGCCGGCGTCGGCGGCGGCGGGCTCTCCCGCGACGCGATCATCCTCACCGGCATGGCCGGCCTGGTCGCCGGCGCGATCTCGATGGCGCTGGGGGAGTACACCAGCGTCACGACCGCCAACGACCAGCTGGAGGCCGAACTCGCCAAGGAACGGCGGGAACTCGAACGCAACCCGCACGCCGAAGCCGAAGAACTCGCGCTGAACTGGATGGAGCGCGGGCTGCCGGAGGATCTGGCCCGGCAGGTGGCGTACTTCCTGAAGGACAACCCGGAGGAAGCCCTGCGGGTCCACGCCCAGGAAGAACTCGGCGTCGTCCCCGACGCGCAGCCGAGCCCGTGGACCGCCGCGATCAGCTCGTTCCTCTGCTTCTCCGTCGGCGCGCTGATCCCGCTGATCTCGTTCCTGCTCGGCAGCGACTCGCTCTGGATGGCCCTGGCCATCGGCGGGGTCGGCCTGTTCGTGGCAGGCGCGCTGACCTCCCGATTCACCCACCGCAGCTGGTGGACGTCGGGGACGCGGCAGCTGGTGCTGGGGCTGCTGGCCGCTGGGGCCACGTACGCGATCGGCAAACTGATCGACGGCTCCACCACCGCCCTCTAACCCCCCTCGCTGCGCTCTCCCCCCGCTCTCCCCGCCCCTCGCTGCGCTCTCCCCCCGCTCCCCCCGCTCCCCCCGCTCCCACCGGTCTCCCCGTTGATCATGGAGTTAACCGTGGTCTCGCCGGCGTGTCGAGGGGGCAAACTCCATGATCAACGCCAATGGGGGCGGCGGACCAAGGCAACGGGGTCAGCGGGTGGGGTTCAGTTTGAAGATCCGCAGCCGTCGGCCGGAGCGCTCGGCGTACGCCGAATATGCGGGCCAGGTCAGCAGGAGCAGCTCCCAGAGGCGCTCCCGTTCGGGGCCCTCGGCCAGCTCGGCGCGTACCGGGATCTCCTGCCCTTTCAGCAGCACGCTCGCCGCCGGGTCGGCCAGGAGGTTGCCCGACCAGGCCGGATGGTTCGGCTGTCCCCAGTTGGAGCCGATGACCACGTAGCCGTCGCCGTCCGGGACGTAGATGAGCGGCTGCCGCCGGGGCTCGCCGGATTTGCGGCCGGTCGTGGTGAGCACGAGCGACGGCAGGATGCCGAGGGCGATGACCTTGCCCTTGGTGAGGCGGGCCACCCGGATGTCCAGGGGTGGCAGGATGACCCGCATCGTCCGGGCGAACCACTGGTGACGGCCTAGGCGCTGCGCGAGCTTGACGAGCATCGCGACAGTATGCCGGGGACTACCGGCTGGTAGTCAACAGCTCCACGAGGCGGCTGCGGTAGGTCGTGTCGCCTTCGTTGGTGAGCATGTGCACCTCGCCGGCCGGCCGGAAGATCACGTTGCCCGCCTCCTCCGACACCCGCCGGGGCTCGCCGCCGTCGATCGGGTCGATCCGGTTGCTCGCGCCGGCCAAGGCCATGACGAGGTAGGGGTTCTCGTGCCGGTGCCACATCTGCGACTCGCCCGGCGCCAGGGTGATCTCCCAGACGCGTACGTGCTCGTTCTCGAAGACGACCTGTTGGCCGACCGGGCCGAGCTGGATCTCGCGGACGTCGGTCACGATGCGCTCCTTGCGGGGGTGGGGGCCATGAGCAGGCCGTGCAGCTGTGCGCTGGCCTCGGCGACCTCGGTGAGGTGCGCGCTGGGGCCGAGTTCGCGCGGGCGGGGGATCTTCACCTCGACCACGTCGCGTACGCGACCGGGCCGGGAGCTGAGCACGACGACGCGGTCGGCGAGCAGCACGGCCTCCTCGATCGAGTGCGTCACGAGGACGATCGTGGTCTTGCGGCTCATGTGCACTCGTTGCAGCTCTTCGCCGAGTTCGATGCGGGTCAGCGAGTCGAGCGCCGAGAACGGCTCGTCCATGAGCAGTACGCGAGGCTCGGTGACCAGGGCGCGACACAGCGCTACCCGCTGCTGCATGCCACCGGACAGCTCGTGCGGCAGCCGGTTCTCGAAGCCGCCCAGTCCGGCCAGCTCCAGAAGGTCCCGGGCGCGTCGGCGGCCTGCGTCGTTGCGCTCCTTGCTGATCTCCAGGGGGAGCATGACGTTGTTCAGCACGCTCCGCCACGGCAGCAGGGCCGGGCGCTGGAACATCATGGCGACGTCGCTCCGCGGCTCCGTCACGGCTGCGCCGTCCACCGCCACCGTGCCGGTCGTCGGCGGCAGGAGCCCGGCGATGAGGCGCAGCAAAGTGGACTTTCCGCAGCCCGAGCGGCCGATGACGGCGACGCACTCTCCATCATGGATATTGAGGTTGAGGTCGGCGAGCGCCTCGACGACGCCCTTGCCGCTACGGAATGTCTGGGACACTCCTTCTACTGTGATCACGGCGTACGCCTTCCGGTCGAGGCTGGACGGACTGGCAGAGTTTAGCGCTCCCACCATTTCTGGGATTATTCGTGGCCGTTCCGAGACGTGGGCAAAGCTGTCCACCGAGGATGGTGAGTTCTAGGCTGTGCGGTTGGATGGGATCTATCAAGATCCGAAAGCACCGGAAGGAACCCCCTCATGACGACGCTGACTCGACGGTCTGCGCTGGTGGCGGCCCTCGGCGCGGGTATCGCCGCGGCGACTGCCGCTTGCTCGGACTCTTCCTCCGACGATCCAGCTCCTCAGTCCTCCGGCAACGGCAGCACCGACAAAGTTAACTACGTAACATCGTTCGGGACGTTCGGTCGCGAGGCGTACGCCTACGTGGCCAAGAAGAAGGGCTTCTTCACCGAAGCCGGTCTGGACGTCTCGATCAAGCCCGGCAACGGCAGTGGCGACAACATCAAGCTCCTGGCCGGTGGCCAGGCGGACTTCGTCGTCGTCGACTTCGCCGCGGTCGCGATCGCGGTCGGCAAGGGCCAGGCATCCGGCCTGGTCGGCATCTCCGCGGTCCTCCAGCGCTCGCTCGCGGGCGTCATGACGCTGGACGGCTACGGCATCAGCGCGCCCAAGGACCTCGAGGGCAAGAAGATCGGCGACCCCTCGGGTTCGATCATCGGCACGCTGTTCCCGACGTACGCCAAGCTCGCCGGGATCGACGCGAGCAAGGTGCAGTTCGTGAACCTGCCCGCGCCGAACCTGCCCGCCGCGCTCGCCAGCAAGAGCGTCGACGCGATCGGCCAGTTCATCGTGGGTAAGCCGACCATCGAGGCGGCCTCGGGCGGCAAGTCCGCGGTCTCGCTGTCGTACAGCGACTTCCTCACCGACCTGTACGGCAACACCGTCCTCGCGACGGAGAAGATGACCAAGGAGAAGCCCGACCTCGTCAAGCGCTTCAACGGCGCGCTGATGAAGGGCCTCAAGTACGCGATCGACAACCCGGACGAGGCCGGCCAGATCCTGGCGGGCGAGGTCCCGACGGCGAAGGCGGCCACCGCCTCGGCCGAACTGAAGATCATGGCGTCCTTCGTCCGGGGTTCGTCCTCGGTCATCGGCGCTCTGGAGCAGGACCGCGTCGCCCGCGCGCTCGCGATCCTCTCCGGCTCGGGCACCATTCCCACTTCGCTCAAGCCCGAGCAGATCGTGTCCTTCGACATGACGCCGAAGGCCTGACCGGCCGGTTAAGCGCGCCGGGGCCGCGAAAGCCCGGCGCTGACGCAAACGGGGTCTCCGGCTGCCGATCGGGCGCCGGAGACCCCGCATGATGGCAAGGAGAGCCCATGACGAGGATCCGCTCGCTGGCCGTGGTCGTCTATCCCCTGCTCGGATCGGCGTTGCTCGTACTCGCGTGGTGGGCCGGGGTGCGGGTGTTCCACCCGCAGACGATCGTGCTGCCGTCGCCCGGTGGCGTCCTTGACGCGTACGGCCAGAAGACCCAGTATCTCTGGCAGATGGCCTGGGTGAGCACCTGGGAGATCCTGCTCGGATTCGCCCTGGCCACCGTCGGTGGCATGGTGATCGGCTTGGTGTTGTTCAGCTCGCGCATGGTGGACCAGACGTTTTCGCCGCTGCTCGTCGCCGTCAACGCGGTCCCGAAGATCGCGCTGGCGCCGGTGATGATGGTCTGGCTCGGGCTGACCTACCAAGCCCGGCTGGCCATGGTGGTGCTGCTGTGCTTCTTCCCGATCGTGCTCGGCATGACCGCCGGTCTGCGCAGCACACCCGCCGAACTGGCGGAGCTGGCCCGGGCGATCCGGGCCTCCCGTTGGCAGACTTTTGTGAAGATCCGGCTGCCGGGAGCACTGCCTCAGCTGTTCACCGGCCTGAAGGTGGCCATGCCGCTGGCCGCGGTCGGCTCGACGATCGGCGAGTTGATCGGCGGCGACAGCGGCCTGGGGTATGTCATCTCCGCCGCCAGCGGGCAGACGGACATGGAGTTGATGTTCGCCGCGCTGATCATGCTCGCGCTGGTGAGCGTCGCGCTGTACCTGCTCGTCGAAGCGATCGAGTGGCTGCTGCTGCCCTGGGTCCGGAGCGTCACCGCCTGACCCACCCAGCCCCTACATACAGATCAGGGATATGCATCCTTCCGAGCACGTCGGAAGGATGCATATCCCTGATCTGCTGCTGAGCAGGGCTCAGGAGGCGAGCCGCCACCGTCCGCCCCGGACGACCAGCAGCGTGAGCGTCTGCGGCATCACGGCGGAGTGGTCGTCGGGCCGGAAGCTCAGCGGTCCGGTGAACCCGTCGATCTGCAGGAAGTCCAGCGTGTCCCGCAGGCTCGCCCGGCTGGTGCTGCCGGACCGGTTGGCCGCCTCGACGAGCAGCTCCAGCGCGTCGGCCGCGTAGGAGGCGTACCCGCTGTAGCCGCCGTAGCTGGCGGTGTAGTCCCGGAACCACTGCTGCCGGAAGGACTTCGCCGGGTTGGTCGCGATGACCTCGTCGATGACCATCGTCTGCGGGAAGGCCATCAGCGCGCCTTCGGCGGCGTGCGCGGTGGCCTTGTTGAAGAACAGGTCGCCGCCCGCGCCGGTGTCGAACAGCAGCTTGCCCTTGAAGCCGGTGGCGCGCGCGTCGACTGCGATCTCCCCGGCGACCGAAGCGCCCGTCCAGGCGATCAGCGCGTCCGGGTGCTCCTCCAGCGCGGTCGAGACCGTCTGGCTGAACTCGGTGGCGGTGACCGAGACCTCGCGGGAGGTCAGCAGGTCGATGCCGGCGTTCTTCAGCGCGTCGGTGAGGGCTTCCTCGCCGTCGTCGCCGTACTGGTCGTTCGTCGTGATCAGCGAGACCTTCTTGACCTTGGTCGAGCTGAGCTGCGCGACCAGGGCGGCCGCGCCGTCCTTGGCGTTCGGCCCGACCTTGAAGACGAACTTGCCCGCCTTGTCGGTGTCGGCCAGCTCGCTCGCGCCGGCCAGCGACAGCAGCGGGATGCCCTTCTGCGTCACCGCCGCCGACGACGCCAGCGCGCATTCGCCGCAGGCGCCGGTGATGATGGCGCTGATCTCCGAGTCGGCGGCCAACGCCGCGATGTTCGACTGGGACAGGCTCTTGTCGCTGCGATTGTCGCGGTAGACGACGCGGATCGGCCGATCGCCGGTCGCGTTCAACTGCTCCACTCGCAGCCGGAGGGCACGCTCGAAGGCGGTCCCCATTTCGGCGTACGCCCCGGACAGCTCGAGGTCCGCTCCGATGACCAATTCATCGGGCTTACTCGGTGTGAGGGGTGAACTGCATGCCGTCGCGGCCAGCAGCGTCGCCAGCGAAATCACTGTGGATAGACGGGCGCGTACGCGTGCCATCGGACTCCCTCTCGGTCAACCGAGCACACCTTGCCAGCCCTGCCATAGCGGGTCAAGTCGGGGTGCCCTAGTCTGTCGACTTCAGACAGTCCACTTTATGATCTTCGCGGGGCGACGGAGGAAATCGGTCCATGATACTGGGAATCTGCTCCGTTCGGCTTGTCGCGATCGGACCCGACATGGTGGAATCGGCGCCGTGCCACGTGTGAGCCTGCGCGACGCGCGGATCCGGACGAAGCTGGCGGTCGTGCTGTTGGTCCCGGTACTGAGTACCGTGGGCCTGGCCGCGGCGCGACTGGTCGACAGCGGCCAGCGTGCGGCGGATGCGCGACTGTCCAATCATCTAACGACACTGTCTTCGCGGGTCACCGCGTTGAGCTACGCCCTGCACCACGAACGGATGGCGTTCGCGCGATTCGTCGCGGACAGCTCGGCCGACGCGAACAGCCTCAGCGCTCCGATGGCGGAGACCGACGCGGAAGTCGGCTCCTATCGGGAGGCGCTGAAGGCGCTCGACGACCCGCCGAGCTCCCTCCAGGCGCCGCTGCACCGCATCGACACCCACCTGGACGGTCTGGCCGACATCCGCAAGGAAGCCCAGGCCCGCAAGGACACCACGGTGGCCCAGGTCGTGCTGCGGTATTCCGCCATCCTCGCCGACATGACCGGCTACATCACTGACGCCGCCGAGGAGATCGGCGTCGGCAGTGACCTGACCGGGAGCGCGCGCGCCGTCGCCGCGTTCGCCGCCGCCCAAGGCGCCGCGGCCGAACAGCAGGCGGTCGCGTTCGTGACGCTGACCCAGAGCAGCGCGATCAGCGAGGAACAACAGTCGACCTTCCTCGCCACGCTGACCACCCAACAGCAGGCCTTCCAGGACTTCCTCCGGCAGGCCAGCGCGGAGCAATGGGCCACCGCGCGGACGTTCGTCAGTGGTGACGCCATCGTGCTCGCCGACGCGGCGGCCGACGATGTGAGCCGCTCGCGGGGCGGCGGCAACCGTGGGATGGAAGCCGCGATGGAGGCGTCCCGGGCCATCGGAGCCGAGGTCGACCTGATGCGCTACGCGCAGCAGCGGCTCGAGTGGCAGCTCGGCGACGCGATCAACGCGCTGTCCGCCGAGGTGACCCGGCAGGCGATCATCGAGTCGTCACTGCTCATCGCGGCGCTGCTGCTCGCCATCCTGATGGCGGCGTACGTGGCCCGGATGATGGTGCGGTCGCTGGAACGACTGCGTGGCGGCGCGCTCGTGGTGGCGCACCGCAGCCTCCCCGAGACGGTCGAACGGCTGCGGGACGCCCGCGGCCTCGACGAACGCAGCGCCGATCAACTCGCTTCCGAAGTGCGCGACGAGATCCAGGTACGCGGCAAGGACGAGATCGGGCAGGTGGCGCAGGCGTTCAACGTCGTCCACCGGGAAGCCGTGCGCATCGCGGCCGACCAGGCCGTCCTGCGCGGCACGGTGTCGGCGATGTTCCTGAGCCTGGCCCGCCGGTCGCAGACCCTGGTCGACCGGATGATCGCCGAACTGGACTCGATCGAGCAGCACGAGCAGGACCCCAAGCGGCTGGCCCGCATGTTCCGGCTGGACCACCTCGCGACCCGAATGCGCCGCAACGACGAGAACCTGCTGGTCCTCGCGGGCGCCGACGCGAGCCCGGCCCGCCGGGAGGACGCCGGCCTGGAGGACGTGCTCCGCGCCGCCCAGTCCGAGGTCGAGCTGTACGACCGGGTGGAGTTCAGCACGGTCGACGCCGACACGGCGATCGCCGCGCACGCGGTCAACGACGTCGTCCGGATGACAGCCGAGCTGATGGACAACGGCACGCGATTCTCCCCACCGGGGACGGTCGTGGTCGCCGACGCCCGCCGCATCGGCGACTACGTCCTGATCCAGGTCGAGGACCGCGGACTCGGCATGACCGACGAGCAGCTGCAGTCGGTGAACGAGCGGCTCGACCAGCCCGCATCGGTCGACGTCTCGTCGTTCCGGATGATGGGTCTGGGCGTTGTCAGCCGGCTGGCCCACCGCTACGGCATCAAGGCCGAGCTGCGCCGCAACGCGGACAGCGGAATCACCGCCGGCCTGGTGCTGCCCCGCAGCATCCTGGTGCTGCCGCGATCGGCGGACAACGCGCTGCGTCAGCGGCGTCACCTGGCCATCGAGGAGAGCGGCCGGCACGCCGCCCTGCCGTCGCCGCCGCGCGAGGCGCCGCCCGCCCCTCGGGAAGCGCCCCGTGAGCCCGTCGGTTTCCGGGAGCCGGAACTGCCGACTCGCGTACCGGGACAGCGGATCTCCGGCGATCCGAACACCTCGATGCCGATCTCGGTATCGGCGGTCCCGGTGTCCGCTCCGACCGCGACGGCGACGCAGAGCCTGCCGATCGCGCAGAGCCCGCCAATCGCGCCAATCGCACCAATCGCGCCGCCGATGCGAGCTTCGGACGACACCACCGAGCTGCCGATCTTCCGTCAGATGCAGGCGACCTGGTTCGGTTCCACCACCACGTCGCCGACCGTGTCGGAACCCTGGTCGCAGCAGCAGGCGCCGCAGCGGCCGGAGCCGGCCAGGGTCACCGCCCGGGCGGCAGTCCGGCAGGAGACGGCGCGGTCCGACTGGCCCAGCGCCGGCGCGCCGCCCGCGCAGTTCCGGGCGACGCACGACGACCTGCCGCGGACGTCGGCGACCAGGCCAGAACCGTCCGGCCAGGACAGCTGGCAGACCGGGTCCAGCCAGGACAATTGGCAGTCCCCGCCGACGGAGAGCTGGCAGACGACGGCCGACACCGGCTGGCGCGCTGCGGCTGCGGCTGCGGCACCGGACACCTCCACCACGACGAAGTCGGGGCTGCCGATCCGTACGCCGCAGGCGAACCTCGTCCCCGGCAGTGTCGATCAACCGGCGCCCGCCCGGGTCAAGCGCACGCCCGAACAGGTGCAGGGCCTGCTGTCGGCGTACACCCGTGGGGTGCAGCGCGGGCGGGACGACCTGTCCACTCCGCAGCAAAGCAGAGCACAGAATGAGGAACGTCGATGACCGGCCCGAAGATGCAGAACATCAGCTGGCTGCTGAACAACTTCAGTTACCAGGTGCCTGGCGTGGCGCACGTCGTGGCGGTCTCCGCCGACGGACTGCTGCTCGCCGCGACGCAGGATTTGCCCGAGGAGCGAGCGGACCAGCTCGCCGCGATCACGGCCGGGGTGATCAGCCTGACCGAGGGTGCGTCCCGCGCGTTCGACGGCGGGCCGATTCGGCAGACCATCATCGAGATGGACGCGGGTTTTCTGTTCCTCATGTCGGTGAGCGACGGTTCGGCCCTGGCGGTGCTCGCGGCGCGAAGCTCCGACGTCGGCCAGGTCGGCTATGAGATGGCGTTGCTGGTGGACCGGGTGGGCGGCGCGCTCACCCCGGGCACCCGCGAGTTCGCCCGGCAGTCGTAGGGCTTGGCGAGGGTCGTGAGAGTGGGGGTGGCGAGTCGTGGCTCAGCCTGACGAGGAAGGCTTCCGCCGAGATCCGCGGGGCGCCCTGGTGCGTCCGTACGCCGTCACGCGCGGCCGGACGGAGCCGCGGCAGGACATCGCGATCGAGTCGGTGCTCGTCACCACTCCCGCGGGGCGGCAAGAGGGCCGGTTCGCCGGTCAGCACAAGAACCGGATTTCGAGCTTGTGTGACGGCGCTCCCCGCTCGTTGGCCGAGGTGGCCGCGTTGCTTCAGATGCCGTTCGGTGTGGCCCGGGTGCTCGTCGCCGACATGGTCGCCGAGGGCTTGCTCGACCTGCACCAGATCGCTCGGGAACAGAGCGTCAACGATCGTTTGCACGTCTTGGAAAGGGTCTTAAGTGGACTACGCAGGCTTTGACACCACGGGGCCCTCGCAGCAGATCACGTCCGCGAAGATCGTCATCGCGGGTGGTTTCGGCGTCGGGAAGACCACTTTGGTCGGCACCGTCTCCGAGATCACCCCGCTGACGACCGAGGCCATCATGACCTCCGCCGGAGTCGGGATCGACGACGCCTCGAAGGTGCCCGGCAAGGAGTCCACCACGGTGGCCATGGACTTCGGCCGGATCACCATCGCGTCGGACCTGATCCTCTACCTCTTCGGCACGCCGGGGCAGACCCGGTTCTGGTTCATGTGGGACGAACTCATGCGGGGTGCGCTGGTCGCGGTGGTCATGGTGGACACCCGCCGGCTGGCCGACTCCTTCGCGCCCATCGACTTCTTCGAGAGTCGCGGGCTGCCCTACATCGTCGCGCTCAACATCTTCGACGGCACCCGCCGGTACGGCGTCGACGAGATCGCGGAAGCGCTGGCGGTGCCCGCCCGGGTGCCGATCCTGGAGTGCGACGCCCGGCACCGTGAGTCCACCAAGCAGGTGCTCATCAAGTCGGTCGAACACGCGATCCAGATGATCCAGGACGAGAACCCCCAGCTCAGCATGCCCGTACGGTGAGGCTTCGATGATTCTGAACGACCGGACCATCCTGCTCACCGGCGGGTCCAACGGCATCGGGCGCGCGCTGGCGCTGCGCTTCGCCGAGCTGGGAAACACCGTCATCGCCCTCGGGCGGGACGAGGCCCGGCTGGCCGAGGTCAGCGCGCTCTCTCCGCGCATCCACGCGCGACAGTGCGATCTGGAGGACGCGGCGCAGCGGGTGGAGCTCGCGGAGTGGGTCGTGAAGGAGCACCCCGACCTCGACGTGATCTTCAACAACGCGGCGGTGCAATACCGCTTCGACGTCACGCAGCCGATCGACCTGGTCAAGGCGCAACAGCAGCTGGAGATCAACCTCCTGGCGCCCCTGCACCTGGCTTCGCTGCTCGTCGACCACCTCGCCACCCGCCCCAAGCCGGCGATCGTGAACACGACGTCGGCGCTGGCGTTCACCCCGCTCGTCGAGATCGGCGTCTACAGCGCGACCAAGGCCGCGCTGCACTCGCTGTCCATCTCGATGCGCTACCAGCTTCGGGAGCGGGGCATCGACGTCATCGAGGTGTTGCCGCCCAAGGTGGACACCACGATCGGGGCGGAGCTGCGCGACGATCCGAATTCGACCCAGGGCGGCATGCCGGTGCCGGAGCTGGTCCGCCAGGCGGTCGCGGGTCTCGAAAGCGGCGAGCAGGAGATCCTGATCGGGCTTTCCGCGCAGGCCAAGGTCGACCCCGAGGCGATCTTCCACCGGCTCAACAACGAGAACTCCCACTGACTTTCGTCGCAGATCAGGGATATGCATCCTTCCGGGGCCACCGGAAGCCTGCATATCCCTGATCTGCATGTGGCGTCCGGTCCGCCCGTCAGCGGGCACTGCCCAGGTCGGTAACGGTCAGCCCGCGGTTCCTGGCGCATATCGCCCCCCGGTTAGGTAGATTGAATCTACGTAGAATGAATCTACGTAGATTGGATCTACCTATGGTCGCCTCATTCGTCGGTCGAGCCGCCGAGCTCGCCCTGCTGCGGAAACGGCTAGATCGTGTTCAGTCCGACGGTGCCGGGCTGGCCATGACCATCCGCGGCCGGCGCCAGGTCGGCAAGTCCCGGCTCGTGCAGGAGTTCTGCGACCGGTCCGACGTTCCCTACGTGTACTTCACCGCGACGAAGGGGGCTTCGGCAGCCGAGGCCGTCGCGACCTTCCTGTCGGAGTTGCGGGATTCGCCGATCCCTGGGAACCCGGACCTGGTGCCCGCCGGAGCCGGTGGCTGGCCCGACGCGTTCCGCGCGCTCGCGAACGTCCTGCCCGATCGGCCTACGGTCGTGGTCGTCGACGAGGTGCCCTGGCTGGCCGAGCAGGACAAGGCTTTCGACGGCGCGCTTCAGACGGCCTGGGACCGACTGCTGTCGACCAAGCCCGTCCTGCTGCTCCTCCTCGGTAGCGACATCCACATGATGGAGCGGCTCACGGCGTACGACCGGCCGTTCTTCGGGCGGGCGGACGCCCTGGTGCTGGGCCCGCTGACCCCAGGAGAGACGGCGCGAGCGCTCGGCCTCGACGGGGCGGACGCGATCGATGCTCATCTCATCTGCGGCGGCCTGCCCGGCATCATCCGTTCCTGGCCGTCAGGTACGCCGCCGCTGCGATTCCTGGAGGCCGAGTGCGCTGACCCGGCCGCTGCCGTGTTCAGCATTCCGGAGGCCTCTCTCCTGGCCGAGTTTCCCGCGCCTGACCAGGCTCGCCGGGTTCTGGAGGCGATCGGGGGCGGTGACCGGACCTTCGCCAACATCGCGGCGACTGCGGGCGGAGCCCTGACGCCGCTCTCATCAGGTCTGCTCACTCCGCTCCTTCGCCGGCTCCGCGAGGAGAAGCGGGTGCTGGCGGTCGACGAGCCGTTGTCCACCAAGCCGGGAAAGCCGGTGTTGTATCGCGTCGCCGACAGCAACCTCCGGCTGTACATGGCGATCTTGCGAACAGCCCAGGAACAGGCGCGGCGCGGGCGGGCGGAGGCGGCGTACAAGCTGGTGCAACGGCGATGGAAGGCGTGGCGGGGGCGGGCGGTCGAGCCGCTTGTGCGCGAGGCGGTGGAGCTTGTCGCGATCGCTGAAGGCCTGCCGTGGCCGGTCCAATCCGTCGGCGGATGGTGGAACCGTCAGTTCAACCCGGAGGTGGACCTGGTCGGCGCGGATCGCGCGCCGGTGGCGCAATCGGTCTTGCTCGGCGGCTCCATCAAATGGATCGGTACGCCGTTCGACGGCCACGACCTTGCGGATCTGATGAACGCAGTCGTCCAGATTCCCGGCTTCACCCCCGGAAAGAGCGGCCTGATGGTGGTGTCCCTCAACGGTCTGGCACCTCAGGTGGTCGCGGATCGGCTGGACGTGGTCTGGGGCCCGTCCGAGGTGCTGTCCGCCTGGTCCTGACTCGTGCGCACGTTCGTGCGCATCGCACGGCATGCGCACGAACGTGCGCACGCAGGTCAGAGTGCTCGGGTTGACCGTCGCATACTCGGTATGCATACTCAGTAGTCATGTCCATCAGACACGGGTTGCTCGCGTTCCTGGAACGCGGGCAGATGTACGGCTACCAGCTCCGGTCCGCCTTCGAGGCGGAGACCGGCGCGACCTGGCCGCTGAACATCGGGCAGGTCTACACCACGTTGACCCGCCTGGAGCGGGACGGTCTGGTGCGGGCGCTGCCGGAGCACGACGGGGGGCAGCGGCCGTACGAGATCACCCCGGAGGGCCGGACCGAGTTGGCGCTGTGGTTCGCCACGCCGATCGCGCACGCCGACCGGCCACGGGACGAGCTGGCGATCAAGCTGGCGCTCGCGTTGACCACGCCGGGGGTCGATGTCCAGACGGTCGTGCAGACCCAGCGCAGCGCCACCATGCGGACGTTGCAGCAGTACACCCGGCTCAAGCAGAGCGACGGCGAGCTGCCGTGGCGGCTGGTGCTCGATTCGCTGATCTTCCAGGCCGAGGCGGAGCTGCGGTGGCTCGACCATTGCGAGTCGTCGCTGGTCCGGTTCGTCCCCACGGCGACGCCGGTCGCCACCGAGCAAGCTGCGGAGGAGACCGTCCATGAGCGTGCTTGAGCTGCGGGACGTGCATCGGACGCACGGCCAGGGCGCGACCGAGGTACACGCCCTGCGCGGGGTCAGCCTCGCGGTCGCGCCGGGGGAGCTGGTGGCTGTCATGGGCCCGTCCGGCTCCGGGAAGTCGACCCTGCTCAACCTGGCCGGCGGGCTCGACTCGCCCACCACGGGCTCGGTCGTCATCGAGGGCGTCGATCTCGGCACGCTCAACCGGTCCGGGCTCGCCGGGCTGCGGCGGCGCCGCCTCGGTTACGTCTTCCAGGATCTCAACCTCCTCGCGAGCCTCACGGCCGCGGAGAACATCGCGCTCCCGCTCGAACTCGACGGCGTCGCGCCACGCAAGGCTCGTCCGCTGGCTGAGGCCGCGCTGACCGAGGTCGGTCTGGAGGGGTACGCCGAACGCTTCCCCGACGAGATGTCGGGTGGTCAGCAACAGCGCGTGGCGATCGCTCGTGCCCTGGTGGGGCAGCGGCGGCTGATGCTGGCCGACGAGCCGACCGGTGCGCTGGACTCGCAGACCGGTGAGGCGGTGCTGCGCCTGCTGCGATCCAAGGTGGATTCCGGGGCGGCGGCGGTGCTGGTGACCCACGAGGCCCGCCACGCGGCGTGGGCCGACCGGGTGGTGTTCCTCCGGGACGGGGTCGTCGTGGACACGTCCGTGGGCGCCGCCGACGCGGCCGCGCTGCTGGAGACGGCCGGATGACGACTTGGTGGAAGTCGTGGCGGGTCTCCCTGCGACTCGCCCGGCGGGAAGCCCGGCGGCACAAGGGACGCTCGGCGATGGTGGCGGCCCTGATCGGCGCGCCGGTGGTGGCGCTGGCCTTCGTCGCCGTCACCTACAAGACGTTCGGCCTGACCCCCGACGAGCAGGCGACCCGGCAGATGGGCCGCGCCGACGCCGTCGTGAACTGGTCCAGTGACGTCCCGATTGAGCAGTTCGGCGACGCCAACGCCGTATCGCAGCAGCCGCCGAGCGGGCCGGCCAGACCGAAGAACGACCAGACCCTGCTGTCGATGCTGCCGTCGGGAAGCAAGGTCTCGTTCCTCGACAACAGCGGTATGCAGCTGCGGATGCGTACGCCGAGTGGGATCGCGGGCCTGCAGGCGCGGTATGTCGACCTCGGCGATCCGCTGAGCGAGGGGATGGTGACCCTCCTCTCCGGACGCGGTCCGGCGAAGGACGGCGAAGTGGCGTTGTCGCCGCAGGCCGCCGACCGGTTGGGCGTGAGCGTCGGCGGCAGTGTGCGTACGCTCGACGGCGATCGCACGCTCAGCGTCGTCGGCCTCGTCGAGTTCCCGGACGACCTGCGCGAGATGATCCTGTTCCATCCGGCCGCGCTGACCCGCAACGACGAACGCGGCGGATCGTGGCTGATCGGGATCCCCGGCGGGGTGACGACAGACCTCGTGAAGCAGCTCAACCAGGTCGGCGTCTGGGTGGACCCGCGCGTCGAGCTGTTCGGTACGCCGATGGAACAGGGCCCGGGCGGGGGAACCGAGGAACTGGCGCTGAGCACCATCGTCGTGGGGCTGATCGTCTTCGAGGTCATCCTCCTGTGCGCTCCGGCCTTCGCCGTCGGCGCCCGACGCCGCCGCCGGGAACTCGCCCTCGTCGCCGCCAACGGCGGTACGCCGAAACAGCTGCGCCGGATCATGCTGGCCGACGGAGTCGTGCTCGGCGTCGTCGGGGCCGTCCCCGGCCTGCTGCTCGGCGTACTGCTGGCGGCGTTGGGCCGGCCGTTCCTGGAGGAGTATCTCGGGGCGCGCGGCGGAGCTTTCCGCGTATTCCCCTCGGCCTTGGCGGCGGGACTCGTCCTAGCCGTGGTCACCGGGCTGCTCGCGGCACTGGTGCCCGCCGTCACGACCGCTCGTCAGGACGTCGTTACCGCGCTGTCCGGGCGGCGGGGCATCACCCGGTCCCGGCGCCGCTGGATCATCGTCGGCCTGGCGATGATGGCGGCCGGGGTCGCGGCGAGCGGCGGCGCGACCATGCTCGCCGACTCGCAGCTGCTGCTGGCCGGTCTCGTACTCGCCCAGCTCGGCTTCGTCGTGGTCACCCCGGCCCTGGTCGGGTTGCTCGGCCGGCTCGGCCGGGCGTTGCCGCTGGCGCCGCGGATCGCGATGCGGGACGCGTCTCGCAACCGTGCCGCGGCCGCTCCGGCCATCTCCGCGGTCATGGCGGTGGTCACCGGCAGCGTGATGGTGGGCATCTACATGAACGCCGAGACCGTGCGCAGCGAGGCGTACTCGCGGCCGATGCTGCCCGACGGGTACGCCACCGTCCGGCTCATGGACCTGAACCCGACCGGCGGGACCAAGTCGATGGACGCGGCCACGACGGCCCGGCTCGACGGGCGGATCCGCGAGATCCTGTCGGTACGCGAGACGGCCGTGGTGAACGGGCTGTCCTGTGCGGTGGCCGACGCGGACAAGTACTGCGCGCTGGATCTGGTCCTGCCCGACCGGGAGAAGTGCCCGTTCGAGAACGCGCCGACCAAGGCCGAGGACCAGGCGCGGGCGCGGGCCGACCAGCGGTGTCACGAAGACCTGATGTTGGGCTCCGCCTTCGGCGTGGTCGTCGACGACGGGTCGCACCTGCCGCTGGTCACCGGCGCGACCGCGGACGACCTGGCTCAGGCGACGGCGGCGCTGCGCTCCGGGGCGGTCGTGGTGACCGACCCGCGCTACGTGGTCGACGGCAAGGTCCAGGTCGCCCCGATCATCTCGGACAGCAAGGGCGACCAACGCGGTACGCCGGTCGAGGTGCCCGCGTACGTGCTGCGGTCGGGCGTGCACGGGTTCGACCTCGTGATCGGCACGGACTCCCTGGCGAAGCTGGGACTCGGTACGCAGCCCGCCTACCTGGTCGCCGCGACGAACCGGATGCCGACTTCGGCCGAGGAGGAGAAGCTCAACTCCGCGCTGCTGGAGTTCAGCCAGCTCGCGTACGCGACGGTGCAGCGGACCGGGCACGACCGGCTCGACATCCTCCTCATCGTGCTCGCCCTGGCCTCGGCTCTGGTGACGCTGGCCGCGGCGGCCATCGCCACCGGACTGGCGGCCGCCGACGGGCGAGCCGACCTGGCCACGCTCGGTGCGATCGGAGCGTCGCCACGCGTACGCCGGTTCATGTCGCTCAGCCAGTCGGGGGTGATCGCCGGCGTCGGCACGATCCTCGGGCTGGCCGTGGGCATCGGCGGGGCGTTGGCGCTGATCGCCGGGGTCAACCGCAGTCAGAGCCTGCGGGTCTGGCCGATTCCGCTGGACCTGCCGATGGTGGTGCCCTGGGTGCAACTCGGGATCGTCGTGCTGGTTCCGGTGGTCGCGATGGTCGGGGCGGGACTGCTCACCCGCTCGCGGCTGCCGATCGAACGCCGCTGACCACCGCTGTTCCGCCACCGACCCGCCGCTGACCGCCGGTTCGACGCCGGACGCGGCGGGTCGGCCGGACGCGGCGGGTCACGCGGGCGAAGCGGATCAGGCTGGGCGGCCGGGGAACGACACCGTGCCGGGTGTCGTCCCGGCCGCCCGTCGCCAGGCGGCCGCCCGATTCGCGGCGTCGATCATGGCGTCGAGCACGATCTTCCGATTGCCGCCCGAGGTCGCGGCCAACGCCGCCCGGTACGCCGTCGTCACACCGTCCTCGACGAGTGCGGCCAACGCCAGGGCGCTCGCCTTGTCCTTGACCGGCTGCGGCAGGGCGTACCCGGCGGCGCCGGTGGGCGCGGCGTCCCCGAGCAGGGCTTCGATCTTGTCCCGCCGAGTGCGGTGCGTCTCCTCGGCGGTCCGGGCAGAGGTCCGGAGACTGCCGCTCAGATACGGCCCGAGCACGCCGTACGCGTACACGGCCTGGTGTTCCAAGTCGAGCGCGGTGGACAGGCGGGCCGTCCCGTCGGCGCTGAGCGGCGCCTCGGACGCCGACGGCGCAGCCGAAGGACTCGTCATGAGAGCACCGCCAAGTGGGTCGCGCGGGCGGCCGCGATCTCGCCGAGCAACGTCGCGCGCGCCGGAACGGCGGCCACGCAGGCGTCGTACGCGGTCTTCGCCGCCGTGGTCTCCGCCTTCTTCAGGTCGGCCACCGAGTCGGCGGTGGTCGCCGCCGAGGGCGTCGCAGTCGGGCTGGGCGGGCTGATCATCGCGGTCAACGCGGTGAGATGAGCCTCGTGCGTCGCCCGGATGGTCTGAAGCTTCGCCGCGTTCGCCGCACCCGCCGCGATCACCTGGTCGTACGCGGTCAGTAAGGCCTGGGTCTCGGCGAGCAGCCCGAGCAGGGGGTCAGGGTCGGGTTCTGGCCCGGCCAGCAGGTCGCACCCCGCCAGCACACCGGCCGCGCCGACCGCCGCCAGGGCTCTGAGCAGGTCACGACGGCTCGTCCCGCTAGCCCCGTCCGGTGTGCGCATCTGGACAAGTGAACACGATCAGATCGAGCACGCCAAGCGCGACCGGCAGGCTGGGCGCGCCGATTCACGCTCGGTAGTCGGAGCGCGTTACGCTCTGCGCAGCCGTGTTCCGCGCGCGCCGTACCGGCCGACTGACGATCATCGATCAGTCGGCACCAGATCTTCAGGAGAGGGGTCCGCTCATGGCACAGCGTAGCCGCCGGAGCGCGCCCCCGAGCGTCCCGGCCGCCCCGCGTCGTTCGCCGGCTCAGTTGGCCGAGGTTCGTGACCGCGTACGCGATCTGATCGAGCCGGTGCTCACCAAGGCCGGCTACGACCTCGAAGATCTGGGCGTACGCCAGGTGGGCCGGCGGCATCAGCTCCGGGTCACGGTGGACGGCGACGGCGGAGTGAATTTGGACACCATCGCCGACCTGTCGCGGGCGGTGGCCGACGCACTGGACGCCGCCGAGGAGTCCGGCGAGGAGATCGTCCCGGGCGAGTACCAGCTGGAGGTCAGTTCGCCCGGCGTCGACCGGCCGCTGACCCTGCCGAGGCACTGGCGCCGGGCGGTGGGCCGGCTCGTGGCGGTGAAGATCCACGGCGACCCCGCGGCGAAGGATTCCGCGCATAAGACTGATAAGCAGGTGACCGGCCGGGTCTTGGCGGCGGACGAGACGAGCGTCACGCTGGAGCTCGCCGAGAAGAAGTCGGTGACCACCCAGGCGTACGCACTCGACCGGCTCGGGCCGGGGCGGGTGCAGATCGAGTTCAACCGGCTTGACGAGATCTCCGACGACGACTTGGAAGAGATCGCTGACAGTGACGACGGGGTTGACGAAGAAGTAGACGAAGAAGACGTGGAGGAGCAGTGAACATCGACCTGGCCGCGCTTCGCGCGCTGGAGCGAGAGCGGGAGATCCCGTTCGAGACGATTCTGGCCGCGATCGAGTCGGCGCTGCTCACCGCCTACCGGCACACCGAGGGCGCGGAGGCGCATGCCCGGGTGGAGATCGACCGCAAGACCGGGGCCGCCACCGTGCTGGCCCAGGAGGTCGACGAGGAGGGCGCGATCCTGCGGGAGTGGGACGACACCCCGCACGACTTCGGGCGCATCGCCACCATGACCGCCAAGCAGGTCATCCTGCAGCGGCTGCGCGAGGCCACCGACGAGGTGCACTTCGGCGAGTACGTGAACCGCGACGGCGACCTGGTCACCGGCGTGATCCAGGCTCACGAGACCCGGTCCGAGAAGGGCATCGTCTCCGTCGACCTGGGCAAGCTGGAGGCGGTGCTGCCGCAGTCCGAGCAGGTGCCCGGCGAGGTGTACCGGCACGGCGAGCGGATCCGCTGCGTCGTCGTGCACGTGGTCAAGGGTCCGCGCGGTCCGCAGGTCACCCTGTCCCGGTCGCACCCGGCGCTGGTGAAGAAGCTGTTCGCGCTGGAGGTGCCGGAGATCGCCGACGGGACGGTGGAGATCTCCGCCATCGCCCGCGAGGCGGGTCACCGCACCAAGATCGCCGTACGCTCGACCGTCCCCGGGGTCAACGCCAAGGGCGCCTGCATCGGCCCGATGGGCCAGCGGGTCCGCGCGGTGATGAGCGAGCTGCACGGCGAGAAGATCGACATCATCGACTGGTCGGACGACCCGGCCGAGTTCGTGGGGAACGCGCTCTCGCCGGCCCGGGTGGTGAAGGTCGAGGTCGTGGACCTCGCGGCACGGGCTGCGCGGGTGACGGTGCCTGGTGAGGTGCTGTCGCTGGCGATCGGGCGGGAAGGGCAGAACGCCCGGCTGGCCGCCCGGCTCACCGGCTGGCGGATCGACATCCGCTCGGACACTCCGGAGACGGGTACGCCGCGCCCGCCGCGCGGTCTGGATCACGAAGCCGAACCGGCCTGAGCCTTCGGCCGGGCCTAGGGGTAGACTTTCTCGGTGGAACGTCGCACGGTGTCGGGCGACGCGGGTTCAGCGCGTGATACAGCACGTGAAGCAGGGCGCGGCACATCGCGTCCGGTGCGGACCTGCGTCGGCTGTCGGCAACGAGCGGCGGCCTCCGAGTTGCTGCGGTTCGTCGCGATCGCGATCGACTCTGACTTGCCAGGATCTCCCGACATCGGGGGATCGCGCGCGGTCCGGGTCGTGCCCGATCCGACTCGCAGGGCGCCGGGTAGGGGAGCTCATCTGCACCCCATCCCGGCATGTCTCGCTCTGGCGGAGAAGCGTCGCGCCTTCGGGCGCGCGTTGAGAGTCGCGGGTGTCTGCGACATCACCCCGCTCAGCGAGGCGATCCACGGCGGGAAGGCCCGCCTGACCGGATCATGAGGCACCCTCCGGGGCACCGCGCCTGCGGATGGATGTAGAGCAAGGTAGGACGACCGACATGAGCACACGATGAAGTCCCTGAAATGACCAGGCTTCAAGTGCACAAGTGAGGTCGCTGCGGGCTGCCGCCCGCACGGCCTCGGAGTGAGGAGTGCAGTGGCAGGCAAGGCCCGCGTACACGAGCTCGCCAAGGAGCTCGGCGTCGAAAGCAAGATCGTGCTCGCCAAGCTCAAGGAGATGGGCGAGTTCGTGAAGTCCGCGTCGAGCACCGTGGAAGCTCCCGTCGCCCGTCGGCTGAAGGAGGTCTTCGGCCCCGGTTCGGCGGCGCCCAGTGGCGCCCCGTCCGCGCCGAGCGCACCGGCCGCGGCGACCGCGAGCGATTCCCGGGTGTCGGCGAGGCCGGCTCCGCCGATGAAGAAGGCGGTTCCGTCGAAGCCGAAGGCCCCGGCTACCCCGGCGGCCACCCCGATGGGGAAGAGCGCACACGACATCGAGGTCGCGGCGGCGGAAGCCCGCGCCACGGCTCTCAAGGCCGAGCAGGAGGCCGCCGTGAAGGCGGCTCAGCAGGCGGCCCAACAGCGGGACACCCGCCGTCCGTCCGGCGACGGTCCCAAGCCCACGTTCATGCCGCCCAAGCCGGGTACGCCGGCGGCCCGTCCGGCGACGCCGGCCGGCCGTCCCGAGCGTGGCCCGGGCC